>NZ_LZKV01000118.1:0-993 GCF_001672995.1 Mycobacterium sp. 1482292.6
GCATGCGCCGCCCCCAGGCCTATCCGCTGATGAGCCACCTGGCCGCCCGCGGCTGGGTGTGCGTGTCGATCGGCTACCGGGTGTCGCCGCGGCACACCTGGCCCGACCACATCGTCGACGTCAAACGGGCGTTGGCGTGGGTCAAGGAGAACATCTCCCGTTACGGCGGGGATCCCAACTTCGTGGCGATCACCGGCGGATCCGCGGGCGGCCACCTGTGTTCGCTGGCCGCCCTGACGCCCAACGACCCGAAGTTCCAGCCGGGGTTCGAGGACGCCGACACCTCGGTGGTCGCCGCGGTGCCGGTGTACGGGCGCTACGACTGGTTCTCCACCGAGGGCGAGGGCCGGCGCGAATTCGTCGACCTGCTCCAAAAGTTCGTCGTCAAAAAGAAATTCACCACCCACCGCGACATCTACGTCGATGCCTCACCGATCCGGCGGCTGCGCGCCGACGCGCCGCCGTTCTTCGTGTTGCACGGCCACGACGACTCGCTCATCCCGGTCGGTGAGGCCGAGGAGTTCGTCGAGGAACTGCGCGCGGTATCCAAGAACCCGGTCGCCTACGCCGAATTGCCGCACGCCCAGCACGCTTTCGACATTTTCAGCTCGCCGCGGGCGCATCGGTCCGCGGAGGCCGTTGCGCGATTCCTGTCGTGGGTGTACGCGACGAACCCGCCCGAGCGCGACTGAGAGCGGTCTGCCGCCGCCCGCGGGCGATATTCCGGATACCGAAAGCGCATATCGAAACCACTTGTGCCACTGTGGTTTCAGCAGTCTCTCGGCACCGATTTTTGTCGGTGGTCCTCGCTAGTTTGGCGGTGTGAGTGATGAGCAGGATGTCGAGGCGGCGTTCGACGCGCTCGATGCCGCCTGGGATCGCGTGTGCGCGCTGAACGTCGATGCCCTGAAGCCCCGCCAACAGTTGGCGGTGTTGGCGCGCTGCGAAAAGCAGCGCCGGCGCATCCCGGCCGTCGAGCACCCCGTGATCAAT
>NZ_LZKV01000119.1:0-44328 GCF_001672995.1 Mycobacterium sp. 1482292.6
GGCCTACCTGCTGGTTCGGCTGACCATCGGGGCCAGCGATCGCGGTGCCGCTAGGGCCGGCGGGCCATTGCGGAGTCGGGAGCCGCCCAGTCGGTCGAGACCTTGCGGTGCTTGATCAGCCAGGCGCCACCGTCGGGAACCAGGATGTCGCGGTACCGGCCGTAGTGGTCCAGGCCGATGTGGGTGACCACGGTGAAGTAGCAGTCGACCCGGGCGCGGTCGGGTGTCACCTCGGTGAACAACACGTTTGCGACGTTATGGCGCACAATCGGTTTGACGTCGGTGTCGACGGCGATCCGGCCCGTGACGCCGCCCAGGAAGGCCGCGATGTCCGACCGCCCGTGCAGTGGCTCGAAACCCCGGATCTCGAGGACGCCGTCGGCGCAGAACGTCGCCGCCAGGTCGTCGAGGCGGCCGGCGTCGCCGGACCAGTTGTAGCGCGCCAGGGTATCCCGAATCCGCTCGCGGGCGACCAGTTCCCACATCTGCACCGTCACGACTCCTCGCCCCGCCGACCCTTCTGGGTCAACAGCGTAGGCGTATTGCACGGTCTGGCCGAAGTTTCGAGAATCCGCCCGTTGGGCAATAAGGGAGTCGATTGCACGACACGGGCGCGTGCACGCCATGGAGGGAGAACGCATGTCGGACAAGAGTGGTCCCGCGGAGGCCGTCGAGGGCATCGTCGAGGGCATCAAGGGCAAGGTCAAGGAAGTCGCCGGCGCGGTCGCCGGCCGTGACGACCTGAGGCGCGAGGGCCAGGCCCAGCAGGACAAGGCCGACGCGCAGCGTGAGGCGGCCCAGAAAGAGGCCGAGGCCGAGAGCGCCCGCAAGGCCGCCGATATCAACGAGGCTCGGCAAAAAGCCGAACAGTAGCAACGTCTGAGGGTGGCCCGGTCACAGGCGTGGCCGGGCCGCCGCGTGTGAGCAGCCGATTGGGAATGAAATTCCGCGCCTGGCTGTATAACCACGCATGAAGCTCAACGATGCCGCGCGCGGCCTCATCGGCAAGGGCGCCGATGCGACCCTGGTCACGATCAATCCGGATGGCAGCCCCCAGGTGAGCGTGGTCTGGGTGGCGCTGCGGTCGACACCGGACGGTGACGAACTCGTCAGCGCCCACCTTTCGGAACACAAGAAGGTCCGCAACGTGCGCAGGGATCCCCGGGTGGCCGTGACGATCGTGTCGCTGGACGCTGCGGGGCAGGGGATGCGGCCCTACCTGTCCATCGCGGGCACCGCCCGGATCACCGAGGGCGGCGCCCCCGAACTGCTGACGGAGCTCAACCCGGTGCTGGGTGATCCGAACGCGAAGTTTCCGCCGGACAACGCGCCGCCCGGCTACCTCACCCACATCCGCATCGACAGGGTCGGTGGCATCGGGCCCTGGACGGCCTGACCCCGCACATTCTCCACTTCCGCTACCCGCGGTAGCGGAATACAGTGGGTGAATGAAACCCGGCGAGGACGGTACCCACCTGCGCACGTGTCCGTTGTGTGAAGCCATGTGCGGCTTGGCGATTGACGTCAAGGACGGCCACGTCACCGGCATTCGCGGCAACCGTGACGACGTGTGGAGCCGCGGGCATCTGTGCCCGAAGGGCACCTCGCTTGCGGCGCTGCACGACGATCCGGACCGCATCCGCGCGCCGATGATCAAGGTCGACGGCCAGTGGCGGGAAGTCAGCTGGGACGCGGCGTTTCGCCGTTGCACCGAGTTGCTGACCCCGGTGATCGAGAAGTACGGCATCGGCGCGGTGACCGCCTACACCGGCAACCCGCTGGCGCACTCGTTCTCGCTGGCCCGCTATGCCGGCGTGCTGATGGGGATGTCGGGCATGCCGGTCACCTATTCGCCGGGGACGGTCGACCAATGGCCGAAGAACCTGTCGTCGCATCTGATGTACGGGCTGTGGTGGAACTTCCCGGTGCCCGACATCGAACGCACCGACCTGCTGGTGATCATGGGCGCCAACCCGGCGGCATCGCAGGGTTCACTGTTGGCCGCACCCAACGTGATGGGCCTGATCGATGGGATTCGCAAGCGCGGCAAGGTGATTGTGATCGACCCCGTGCGCACCCTGACCGCCGCGCGCGCCGACGAGTGGCTGCCCATCGTGCCCGGAACCGACGCGGCGCTGTTGTTGGCCGTCGTGCACACGCTCTTCGACGAGGGGCTGATCAATCCCGGTCCCCATGTCGACGGTGTCGACACCATGCGGGCGGCCGCGGCGGAGTGGGCGCCGGAGCGGGTCAGTGCCGTCACGGGCATCGGTGAGGACCGCATCCGCCGGCTGGCCCGCGAGCTCGCGGGTACGGAGAGATCGGTGGTCTACGGCCGAATCGGCCTGTGCAACCAAGAGTTCGGCAGCCTCGCCAGCTGGCTGGTCGACGTCATCAACATCCTCACCGGCCATTTCGACACCCCGGGCGGGGCGATGTTCCCCGCTCCGGCGGCCTGGTCCATCACCACCGCACCGCTGCCCGGATTGGAAGACGGCGCACCGGAATTCGGTCGCTGGCACACCCGGGTGCGCGGCGCCAAGGAGGTGCTCGGTCAGGCACCGGTGTCGTGCATGGCCGAGGAGATCGCCACACCGGGCGATGGGCAACTCAAGGCGCTGATCACGGTGGCGGGCAATCCGGTGTTGTCCACCCCCGCCGGCGACCAGCTCGACGAAGTGCTGCCGATGCTGGAAGCGATGATCTCCGTTGATCTTTGGCTGAACGAGACGACGCGGCACGCCGACGTGCTCCTGCCCGGGCTGTCCCCGCTCGAGCAGCCGCACCACGACGATCTGATCCTGCTCTTCGCCATCCACAGCATCGCGAATTATTCGGCCCCGGTGTTCGATCCGGGCGATCGCCCGCACGAGTGGGAGATTTTGATCCGGCTGACCGGCCTGTGTACCGGCACCCCGGCCGAGGACGTGGACGTCGCGGCGATCGACGACGGCTTCTTCGACTACCTGGCCTTCACCCGCGGCCTCGACGGGGCGCAGATCCGCAAGCTCTACGAGCACGGGGGACCCGAGCGAATGCTGGACCTCACCCTGCGAACGGGGCCGTTCGGCGACCAGTACGGCAAGAATCCGGGCGGACTCACGCTGGACCTGCTCAAGGCCAACCCAAACGGAATCGACTTCGGACCCATGGTGCCGCAGCTGCCCGACCTGCTCGCCACCTCCGACAAGAAGATCCGTCTCGCCCCGCAATACCTGCTCGACGACCTGCCGCGGCTGGCCGCCCGCATGCAGCGGCCCGCCGAACCGCTCGTCCTGGTGAGTCGCCGCCACCTGCGATCGAACAACACCTGGCTACACAACGTGCCGGCGCTGATGAAGGGAAAGGACCGGTGCACGTTGCTGATCCATCCCGACGACGCGGCCCGGTGCGGCATCGCCGACAGCGACATCGTGACGGTGAAATCGGAGGCCGGTGAGATCACGGTGCCCGTCGAGGTCACGGACTCCATCAAGCCCGGTGTCGTCTCGATGCCGCATGGCTGGGGGCACGGCAAGCCGGGCACCCGGATGTCGGTGGCCAACAACTCACCTGGCGCGAACACCAATGTGCTCTCCCCGCCGACGTTCATCGACGAGCCCTCCGGCAACGGTGTGCTCAACGGCATCCCGGTCACGATCATCGACGGTCAAGCGCGATTCCGGCCCGCGCCAACCTGACCGTCTCCTGGTTAACGGGCGATGTCGCGCTGTGGTTCACCTCACCCCGGCACCGATCCGGTGAACCATATGCGGGGTGGGCGTCGTCCGCATAGGCATGACTACAACAACGTATTCCACTTCCGCGCATCGGGACGCGGGCCGAGGGTGCGGCGCTCCCCGGATCGCCGGTACCGCGGTGGCTTTCACGCCGCACCGCTACAACCAAGACGAGGTGGCGCGCGAACTCACCGAGTTCACCGATCCGGCATTCGTGCGCTTCGCCCAGACCGCCGGCGTCGACCAGCGCAGCCTCGCGCTGCCGCTGGCGCGGTATCCGCGCCTGAGCGGATTCACCGAGGCCAACAACGCCTACCTCGAAGTCGCCGTCAATCTCGGTGAGCGGGCGGTCAATTCGGCGCTCGAGGACGCCGGCGTGGCTGCTCACGAGGTCGACTGCATCGTGGTGGTCTCCAGCACCGGAATCGCCGTGCCCACCATCGACGCGCGACTGATGACGCGAATCGGGCTGCGGCCCGACGTCAAGCGCGTCCCGCTGTTCGGGCTCGGCTGCGTGGCCGGCGCCGCCGGCATGGCGCGTGTGCACGACTACTTGCACGGTTACCCCGGCCATGTGGCGGTGCTGCTGTCGGTCGAATTATGCTCGCTCACTTTGCAGCGCGACGACACCTCGATTCCCGCCCTCATCGGCGTCTCGCTGTTCGGCGACGGCGCCGCCGCTGTCGTCGTGGCTGGGGGAGGCCGAATTCCGTTGGGGGACAGCGCTACCGGTCCGCACATTCTGGCGACCCGCAGCCGGGTCATCCCGGATTCCGTTGACGTGATGGGCTGGAACGTCGGTTCGAGCGGGTTTCAGCTGGTGATGTCGCGCGAGGTCCCGAAAATGGCCGACGACTACCTGCGCGACGAGGTCGACGCGTTCCTGGCCGGCCACGGGCTGACGGTCGCCGACATCTCGGCGTGGGTCTGTCATCCCGGGGGTCCAAAGGTCCTCGAATCGATCGAGAACGCGCTCGGCCTGCCGGCCGACGCGCTGGATGATAGCCGAAACTCCATGCGGGAGAACGGGAACGTATCGTCGGTCTCTGTGCTGGACGTGCTGCGCCGCACGGTCGCGCAGCCGCCGCGCGACGGCGCCTTCGGCGTGATGCTGGCGATGGTCCCGGGCTTCTGCTTCGAGCTGCTGCTGCTGCAGTGGTGACGGGGGGCAACGCGATGTACTACTACCTTTTCATCCTCGCAATAGCCGCCGAACGTCTGGGGGAGCTGGCGGTCGCCCGGCGAAACGCCAGGTGGTCAATGTCGCACGGCGGCAAGGAGTTCGGGCGCGATCACTACCCGGCGATGGTCAGCATGCATGCCCTGCTGCTGATTTCGTGCGTCGTCGAAACCTGGAGCCTGAGCCGGCCGTTCATCTGGTGGCTGGGCTGGCCGATGCTGGCCGTCGTCGCGTTCAGCACGGCCGTCCGCTGGCGCTGCGTCAGCGTGCTCGGCAAGCGCTGGAATCCGAGGTTGATCGTCATCGGTGATGCGCCGTTGGTTACCGTCGGGCCGTACCGCTGGATGCGTCACCCCAACTACGCCGCGGTCGCCGCCGAGGTGGCCGCGCTGCCGCTGGTGCATTCGGCGTGGCTGACCGCGATCGTGTTCAGCGCGGCCAACGCCGCGGTGCTGCGCGTGCGCATCCGCGCGGAGAACGCCGCGCTGGGCTATGCCTGATCATGGGCCTGATCATGGGCCTGATCATGGCGCGATGGGCCGATTGGTCCACTGGCGGTCGGGGCGGCGCGCCGAGCGGAACCATCCGCCGGCCGCGCCGGTGCCGCCGTCGGTGGGGATGGTGTGGCCGGTGACGAACGCCGAGAGGTCCGAGGCCAGGAACAGGATCGCCCGGGCCTGATCCTCGGGCTGGCCCATCCGCCCGACCGGCACCCACTGTGGCCACTGCGCCTGCTCCTCGGCCGTAAGCCATTGCGAATACGGCACTTGTAGGGACTCGGTGACGTCGGGGGCGATCGCGTTAACCCGCACCCCGTCGTTGCCGACCTGGACGGCCAGGCTGCGGGTGAATGCGATGACGGCGGCCTTGAAAGCGGCATAAACCGGATCCTCGGGATAGCCACGCAGCCCCTCGACCGACGAGACGTTCACGATCGCACCCGTGTGCCGCTCAACCATGGCCGGCAGGAACGCACGGCTGACCAGGAACACGTGGTGCAGGTTGATTCGGTAGAGGTCATCCCACAGCTGCGGGTCGGTGCCGGCGAAGCTGCCGGGGTGCCGCAGCCAGTGCCCCACGTTGTTGACCAGCACATCGACCCGGCCGAACCGATCGTGGACCGCCCGGGCCAAGCGAGTTACCTGATCGGGATCACGAACGTCGGTGCCGACCGCCAGGGCCGAGCCGCCGGATTCGCTGATCGAGGCGGCCGTCGCGCCGGCCAGGTCGGCGTCGATGTCGGCGATGATCACCTGCGCACCGTTTGCGGCGAACAGTCGCGAGGTCGCCGCGCCGATACCTCCCGCGCCGCCCGTAACGACCGCGACCCGGTCGGCCAGCAACGGCTCGGGGAGCTTCGCGTGTGTCATCGGTCATATCTTCGGCCATGCGATGGGCCGGGCAACAGCCGGTCCGGCCGGATCGAGCCCGCGCGAGAACCGCGCAAGAGTTAGCGCAGTGGTACCCATCTCCTGGCACAGCAAACGTGACGTACCCGACAATTGTCGTCTGTTCTTCTGCAATTAATCTGGCGCGGCGGCGGGTACCCGCCCTCCACTTAGGAGGTTGAAACCCAATGGTGAGTACAACCGAGCCGGCCCACATACTGCCGAGCGTGGCGATCACGCGGCGCGTGCATCACCGCCACAGCCCGCAGTCGGTCGCAGTAGGGCTCGCCAGCCGCCTGATCATCAAGAACACCGTTCGCGCGTGGGCCATGACGCCCAACCTGCGCTGGCCGTTCGAGTACGTCGACGGCGTCGCGGGGCTGGTCCCGCGCATCGGGTCCGGCGCAAAGATCGACTCGGTTCGGCTGGACAACTGCGCCGCCGAATGGGTTCGCGCGCCCGGCGTATCGGGGGAGCGGGCGATCCTGTATTTGCACGGGGGCGCCTTCCTCACCTGCGGCCTCAACACGCATCGCTCGATGGTGGCCCGCCTGTCGAAGGCGGCCGATGCCGCCGTGTTGACCGTCGCCTACCGGAAGCTGCCCACCCACCAGATCACCGATGCCATCGACGACGGGATCAGCGGCCTGCGCTGGCTGCAGGATCGCGGCTTCGATGGCGACCAGATCGTGGTGGCCGGCGACTCGGCCGGCGGCTACCTGGCGTTCATGACCACCCTGCTGGCGATCAGTGACGACATCATGGAGCCGGCCGGCGTGGCGACCATCTCGCCGTTCACCGACGCGGACCCGGTGCGCAAGCTCAAGCACCGTAACGCGCGCAAGTGCTCGATGTTCACCCGCCGGGCGTTCTCGATGTTCGCTCAATACCTCAGCAAGGCACAGGTTTTGGAAGGCCGGGGTGACAACACCGTCGCGTCGCCGGTGGACGCCGACCTGTCCTCGATGCCGCCGGTCACCATTCACGCCAGCTCGGACGAGTTGTTGCTCGCCGACGCCGAATTGATGGCGAAACGCCTGGAAGCCAGCGGAATCCACTGCGATCTGCACCTGTGGGATGGACAGATTCACGACTTCCCGATAGCGGCCGACGTCTTGCCCGAGGGCCGGCGGGCCCTCAAGTACATCGGCGATTTCGTCAAGGACGTCACCGCCGCCCGCACCAAGATTCCCAGCGTGCGCAGCCTGCGCAACGCCGCGGTAGCGGGTTGAAGGCTACGAAAGTAATTGCGCCGCAAGCCGGTTCGTCCGTCGTCTGCGATCTCTCGCTGCGGTGGGTCCGCAGGGTCGCGCTCGCCGGGAGCGGGTGCGAAACGGTGCCCGCCGGTGAACCCGGCGGATAAGCCCCGCCGCTGCCATTACAGTTGGTCTCGATGAGCCCACCAGCACCGCCCGCGCTGACCGTGCGGTACGAGGGAGCCGAGCGCACCTTCGCGCCGGGTAACGACGTCGTGATCGGGCGTGACCTGCGCGCGGACGTCCGCGTCGCCCACCCCCTGATCTCCCGCAACCACCTGATCGTGCGATACGAGCAGGGCCGCTGGATCGCCATCGACAACGGCAGCCTCAACGGCCTTTATGTGCACAACAGCCGCGTCCCGGTCGTCGACATCCAGGACGGCCTGCGGGTCAACGTCGGCAACCCGGACGGCCCGGCGCTGACCTTCGAGGTCGGCCGTCATCAGGGTTCGGCCGGGCGGCCGCCCCTGACCACGTCGATACCGATCGTCGGCAACCCCAGCGAACCGCTGGCGCGTGCTGCGCAGAGCCAGCAGCCGGCATCGGCCTCGTTCCGCCACCCCGTTCATCCGCCCACCGCCGCGCAGCCGCGATACCCGACCGGCGGCCTCCCGAGCGCGCCGCCCAGCGGATCCCAGCCCGCGCCGCAGATCTACCGGTCACCGTCGGCGCACGCGGCGCCGCCGACCACGGCGCAGCCGGCGGCGCCCGCAACGGGCCGCATCGGCGGCGACTCGTCGATCCTCGCGACGTCGATGATGAAAATCCTGCGGCCGGGCAGGGCCGGGCCGGACGTGCCGGGCGCGATCAAGATCGGACGCGCGAACGACAACGACATCGTCATTCCCGAGGTCCTGGCCTCGCGCCACCACGCCACCCTGATCCCGACGCCTTCCGGCACCGAGATCCAGGACAACCGCAGCATCAACGGCACCTTCGTCAACGGCGTCCGGGTCGATTCGGCCGTGCTGCACGACGGCGACGTGGTCACGATCGGCAACATCGACCTGGTCTTTCACGGCGGCAACCTGGCCCGCCGCGACCAGGCCGCCACCGCGACGCGCGGCGGCGGCCTCGACGTGCGCGGCGTGACCTGGACGATCGAGAACAACAAGACGCTGCTCGACAACATCTCGCTGACCGCCCTTCCCGGCACGCTGACGGCGATCATCGGACCCTCCGGCGCCGGCAAGTCCACCTTCGCCCGCTTGGTCGCCGGATACACGCACCCGACGACCGGAACCGTGTCGTTCGAGGGCCACAACATCCACGCGGAGTACGCCTCGTTGCGCAGCAGGATCGGGATGGTGCCCCAGGACGACGTGGTGCACGGGCAGCTGACCGTGCAGCAGGCGCTGATGTACGCCGCCGAACTGCGGCTGCCGCCGGACACCACCAAGGACGACCGTGCCCAGGTGGTGGCCCGCGTGCTCGAAGAACTCGAGATGACCCAGCACCTGCACACCCGGGTGGACAGGCTGTCCGGAGGACAGCGCAAGCGCGCGTCGGTGGCGCTGGAGTTGCTCACCGGGCCCTCGCTGCTGATCCTCGACGAGCCGACCTCCGGCCTGGACCCGGCGCTGGACCGGCAGGTGATGACCATGCTGCGGCAGCTGGCCGACGCCGGGCGCGTCGTGCTGGTGGTCACCCACTCCCTGACCTACCTGGACGTTTGCGATCAGGTGTTGCTGCTGGCCCCCGGCGGCAAGACGGCGTTCTGCGGGCCGCCCAGCCAGATCGGTGCCGCCATGGGCACCACCAACTGGGCCGACATCTTCAGCACCGTCGCCAGCGACCCCGACGGCTCCCGCGCCCGCTATCTGGCCCGCACGGGCCCGCCACCGGCCCCACCGCCCGCGGAGAAACCGGCCGAACTGGGCGATCCCGCGCACACCAGCCTGGTCCGGCAGTTCTCCACCATCGCCCGGCGCCAGATGCGGCTGATCGTCTCCGACCGCGGGTATTTCGTCTTCCTCGCGCTGCTGCCGTTCATCATGGGGTCGTTGTCCATGTCGGTGCCCGGCGATGTCGGGTTCGGCATCCCGAACCCGATGGGCGCCGCCCCCAACGAGCCCGGCCAGATCCTGGTGCTGCTCAATGTCGGCGCGGTGTTCATGGGGACCGCACTGACCATCCGCGACCTCATCGGTGAACGCGCCATCTTCCTGCGCGAACAGGCGGTCGGGCTGTCCACGTCGGCGTACCTGCTGGCCAAGGTCTGCGTGTACACCGTCTTCGCGATCGTCCAGTCGGCGATCGTCAGCGTCATCGCGGTGCTCGGCAAGGGCGCCCCGACGCAGGGCGCCGTGGCGCTGGGCAAGCCGGGCCTCGAGTTGTTCGCCGACGTCGCGCTGACGTGCGTCGCGTCGGCGATGCTCGGGCTGGCCCTGTCGGCCGTGGCCAAGTCCAACGAGCAGATCATGCCGCTGCTGGTGGTGGCGGTCATGTCGCAGCTGGTGTTCTCCGGCGGGATGATTCCGGTGACCGCGCGCATCGGGCTGGATCAGATGTCGTGGGCCACGCCGGCGCGGTGGGGCTTCGCGGCGTCGGCGTCGACCGCCGACCTGACCAAACTGGTGCCCGGCCCGCTGACCCCGAAGGATTCGCATTGGCGGCACACCCCGGCGACGTGGTGGTTCGACGTCGGCATGCTGTTCGCAATCAGCGCCGTGTACCTGGGGTTCGTGCGCTGGAAGATCCGCCTCCGCGGCGGCTGAGCGCGCCTGTTCAGGCGCCCTTGCGGACCATCTGGTCGGCCGCGGCTCGCATGCGGTCGGACAGTTGCAGCAGACCGTGCTCGCCCACGCCCATTGGCAGCGTGTACGCGAGCTGCCGCAATTCGACGGCGTAGTTGCGCAGGTCTTCGCGGAGGCGCATCTCAACAGTGGGCATGACTTCTCCCTCAGGCCGGAACTGGGCGGCGTCCCTGGTCCGCGTCGACCAGCCGATCCGAGAATCTTCGCAGCCCGCCCGCGTATCCGCGAGAGCGCCGATGTGTTTTAACGGGAGTTTGACAGCGCGTTTACAGCGGGGCCGTCGACCGGCGGGGGGCCGCCCAGCGTAACGCTACGGCGAAATCCCGGGCGCATTCTCGCCGTGGCGTTACGCTGGCGCTGCTTGGTGTAAGGCTGGCAGAAGGGCACAGGCGCCGGAATGGATTTCGAACTCGACGCGGGGCAGCGCGCCTGGCTCACCGAGATTCGCGAATTCCTGCGCGAGAACGTGACCCCCCAATTGCGGGCCGAGCTCGCCGAGCACGACCTGGAATATCCCCGGGGCGAGGTCGCCCGGTTCCGGCGCAAGATCGGCGAGCGGGGCTGGTTCGGGCTGAACTGGCCGCGTGAGTACGGCGGTCTGGGGCTGGGCGCGATGCACCTGCACCTGCTGATGAGCGAATTCGAATATTGGGGAGTGCCCGGCCCGGACCTGACGGTGACGTCGGTGGCGCCGATGATCATGCGGCACGGCACCGAGCGCAACAAGACCGAGTGGCTGCCCCCGATCGCCCGCGGCGAAATGATCTGCGCCGTCGGCTATTCCGAGCCCGAGGCGGGGACCGACCTGGCGGCCCTGCGGACCAGCGCCACCCGTGACGGCGACGAATGGGTGATCAACGGCACCAAGATCTGGAACAGCGGCGCCCAGCGCGCGACACACGAATGGCTCTGTGTCCGCACCGATCCCGGCGCCGCCCGGCATCGGGGCATCTCGGTCATCATCGTGCCGATCGACAGCCCGGGCGTCGAAATCCGCCCGCTCTACGCCTGGTCGGGATACCGCACCAACGAGGTGGGGTTCCGTAACGTGCGAGTGCCGGCCACCAACCTGATCGGCGAGGTCAATCACGGCTGGACCTACATCACCGGCGCGCTCGATCTCGAACGCGGCGCGCTGACCAACGCCGGCGACCTGCGTCGCGCCGTCGAGGAGTTGCGCGAGCTGGCGGGCAGCCCGCGCCGCGACGGCACCGTGCCCGCCGACGATCCGTCGCTGCGCCGCCGCCTGGCGCAGGCGGCGGCCGACGTCGCGGTGGCCACCCTGATGGGCTACGAGGCGGCGTCCATCCTCGACAGCGGCGTCATCCCCACCGTCGAAGTGAGCGTCGAGAAGGTGTTCACCAGCGAGCTGCGCCAGCGCATCGCCGACCTGGCGCTCGACCTCCTCGGCCCGGACGGCCTGTTGGCGCATCGCAGCCAACAGGCCCCGCTGGCCGGCAAATTCGAGCGGCTTTACCGGGCCGCCCCGCTGATGCGCTTCGGCGGCGGTACCAACGAGGTGCTGCGCGACATCATCGCGCAGCGCGGGCACGCGATGCCGTCCTACGGACGCTGATTTGGGCCTCGCGCAGCACCGATGAAGACGATCCCCACCGCCGAGCAGCGCGCGTTCGCCGCGGCGCTGCGCGCGCTGCTGGCCGCCGAAAACCCGATCACGCTGGTGCGCGCGCTCGGCGAACCCGGCGCCGAGCGCAGCACCCCGGCGCTGTGGAAGGCGCTGGCCGACGCGGGCGTCTTCGGCCTCGCCATCGGCGAGGAGTACGGCGGGGCCGGCGGCTCCCTCGACGATCTGGCCGTCTTCTCCACCGAGGCCGGCCGCGCCCTGTGCCCGACGACGGTGCACAGCAGCGTGCTCGCCGCGCTGGCCGTCGACCAACTCGGCTGCCCGGAACTCAAGGCGCGCTGGCTGCCGCCGCTGGCGTCCGGGAGCGTGCGGGGCACCACCGCGCTGCACAACGCCCGCGACGCCGCCGTCGTCACCCCGGTGCTGCGCGCCGATCCCGACGCGCACCGCTGGCGGCTCACCGGAACCGCGGACTACGTCCTCGATGCCGACGTCGCCGATGTCCTAGTGGTGTCCGCCGCGGCCGCCGCGCGCACGCTGGCCTTCGTCGTCGACGTCCGGGCCGGTGGTGTCGGCGTCGAACCGCTCGACATGGCCGGCGGCGTCCGCGCATTCACCGTGCGCTTCGACGACGTGCGGGCCGACGCGGCGCTCGACGGGATCACCGCGGCATCGCTGCGCCGGCTGGCCAACACCGCCGTGGCGCTGGGATCACTCGACCTGGTGGGCGTCGGACAGGCCGTGCTGGAGCGCACCGTCGACTACACCAAGCTGCGCCACCAATTCGGCCGGCCCATCGCGTCGTTTCAGGCCGCCCAGCATCTCGTCGCCGACATGCACATCGCCCTGGCGGCCGCGCGACTGGCCGCGCACGCGGCGGTGTTCTGGCTGGGGCGCGGACGCGTCGCGAGCCGTGAGACGGCCATCGCGCGCATGCACGCGGCCACCGCGGCGCGGCTGATCACGCTGGACGCCCACCAATTGCACGGCGGCATGGGCTATGTCACCGAGACCGACCTGCATCTGTTCAGCGAGCGGGCCAGGCTGGGCTCGACATTCGGCGGCGGGGCCGACGTCGCCGCGCGCTGGCTGCAGCGCAGCATGGACGACGAAGGGGAGTGCGGTTGAGCGAGGACAGTTTGATCGATGCGGAATCGGTGGCGCGGGTGGGCACCGTCGCGGCGTCGGCGACCGGTGAGGTGAACCGGCGCGACTGGCAGCGTTGGGCGGCGGCGGTCGGCGACCACAGCCCGCTGTATTTCGACCCGGATTACGCCCGGGCCAACGGATACCGCGACATCATCTGCCCTCCGTTGTTCCTGCAGTACGCCATCCTCGGCGTCTCGCCGCTGCAGTCGCTGCGTCCCGACGGGTCGTCCGGCGCGGTCTCCGGCAGCCTGGCGTTCCCGCGCGCCCCCAAGCGGATGGCCGGCGGCGAGAGCTTCACGTTCCACCTGCCCGCCTATCACCGCGACGAGATCGAAATGGTGCGCACCATCTCCTCGATCGTCGAAAAACAGGGCCGCTCCGGCAGATTCGTCCTCGTCACCTGGCACACGGTGTACCGCAACCAGGATCGCGACCTGCTGGCCGAAGCGTCGACCTCGATGATCGCCCGCCCGTAGAAAGGCCCCGGTGCGCCATGACCGATCAGCAACCGTTTTTCGACGACATCGCCGTGGGCGAACACATTCCCGCGCTGACCGTCACCGTCGACGAAACGCAGATGTTCTTCTTTTCCGCCGCCACCTACAACGGCCACCGCATTCACTACGACAAACAGTGGGCGCGCGACACCGAGGGCTACGACAACGTCCTGGTGCACGGCCCGCTGCAGGCGGCGCTGCTGGCCCGCGCCCTCGGCGACTGGATCGGCGGACGCGGCCGGCTGGTGTCCTTTTCGGTGCAGAACCGGGCGATCGCGTATCCCGGCGAATCGCTGAGCTTCGGCGGCGAGGTCACCGGTAAACGGCTGAGCGACACCGGGACCGGGCTGGTCGATCTCGTCATCGCCGGGCGCCGCGACGACACGATCCTGATGCCCGGCATGGCCACGGTCGAGTTGCCGATCCGGAGAACCGAGCCGTGACCGGGCTGCGCGGTGAGGCCGCCATCGTCGGCATCGCGGAGTTGCCGGCGCAGCGCCGCCCCACCCGGGCGCCGCTGTTCACCCTGGACCAGTACGCGGTGCTGGCCAAGCTGGCGATCGAGGACGCCGGGGTGGATCCCGGCCGTGTCAACGGCCTGCTGACCCACGGCATCGCCGAATCGGCCATGTTCGCGCCGGCCACGCTGTGCGAATACCTAGGCCTCGCACTAGATTTCGGCGAGCGAGTCGATCTGGGCGGGGCGACGTCCGCCGGGATGATCTGGCGCGCCGCGGCGGCCGTCGAACTCGGCATCTGCGAGGCGGTGCTGGCCGTGGTGCCCGGGTCGGCGGCGGTGCCGCGGTCCGAGCGGCGACCCGCGCCCGACCCGAATTGGTATGGGGCGTCGTCGAACAACTACGGCTCGCCGCAGGCCGAGTTCGAGATCCCCTACGGCAACGTGGGCCAGAACGCGCCGTACGCACAGATCGCTCAGCGCTACGCGGCCGAATTCGGCTACGACCCCGCCGCGGTCGCCAAGATCGCCGTCGACCAGCGCACCAACGCGGGCGCGCACCCCGGCGCGGTTTTTCACGGCACCCCCATCACGGTCGGCGACGTGCTGGACAGCCCGATGATCGCCGACCCCATTCACATGCTGGAGACGGTGATGCGGGTGCACGGGGGAGTGGGCGTGCTGATCGCCAACGCCGACCTCGCCCGCCGCGGCCGCCACCGCCCGGTGTGGATCAAGGGCTTTGGCGAACACATCGCCTTCAAGACCCCGACCTACGCCGAGGACCTCCTGTCCACCCCGATCGCGCGCGCCGCCGACCGGGCCTTCGAAATGGCCGGGCTCGACCGATCCGACGTCGACGTCGCGTCGATCTACGACTGCTACACCATCACGGTGCTGATGAGCCTCGAGGACGCCGGATTCTGCGCGAAAGGACAAGGCATGTCGTGGGTCAACGAGCACGACCTGACCTACCGCGGCGACTTCCCGCTCAACACCGCCGGCGGCCAGCTGTCCTTCGGGCAGGCCGGCATGGCCGGCGGCATGCACCACGTGGTCGACGGCGCGCGCCAGATCATGGGCCGGGCCGGCGACGCGCAGATACCCGACTGCCACACCGCGTTCGTCACCGGCAACGGCGGCATCATGAGCGAACAGGTCGCGCTGCTCCTGCGGGGGGACTGAAGATGAGCCGGCCCATCCCCGAGCCCACACCCGTCTCGCAGCCCTTCTGGGACGGCCTGGCCCAGCACCGGATCCTGGTGCAGTACTCGCCGTCGGCACGGCGCTACGTGTTCTATCCGCGCACCCTGGCCCCCGGAACCCTGGCCGACGACCTGGAATGGTGCGAAATCGACGGTGCCGCAACGCTGTACACGTTCACGATCGCCCGCCGGCCCACCGGCCCACCATGGGCCGACGCGCTCCCGCAGCTGCTCGCGGTGGTGCAATGGGATGCCGGACCGAAGTTCAGCACCGAGTTGGTCGACGTCGACCCGGGCGACATCCGCATCGGGATGCGGGTCCAGCCGGTGTTCTACGATCTGCCTGAAGGGGGCATCACCCTGCTGAAGTATCGGCCCGCATGACCTCGACGGTGAGGTCGGAGGTGCACATGGACGACGTCATCGTCATCGGCGCCGGGTTCGCC
Source organism: Mycobacterium sp. 1482292.6 (assembly GCF_001672995.1). Classification (NCBI taxonomy): domain Bacteria; kingdom Bacillati; phylum Actinomycetota; class Actinomycetes; order Mycobacteriales; family Mycobacteriaceae; genus Mycobacterium; species Mycobacterium sp. 1482292.6. The sequence continues at coordinate 15,642 of NZ_LZKV01000119.1, forward strand.
GGGCTCTACGCCGTGCACCGGGTCGCCTCCTCGGGCCTGTCGGTCACCGCCCTCGAGGCCGCCCCCGACGTGGGCGGCACCTGGTACTGGAACCGCTATCCGGGTGCGCGCTGCGACGTCGAAAGCGTGGACTACTCCTACTCATTCGACGAAGAACTGCAGCGGAGCTGGCAGTGGAGCGAACGCTTCGCCGCCCAGCCGGAGATCCTGGCCTACCTGCGCCACGTCGCCGACCGCTTCGATCTGCGCCGCCACTACCGATTCGGGGTCGACGTCATCGGTGCCACCTTCGACGGGGGCCGCTGGCACGTCGACACCGCGACCGGCGACAGTTACGCCGCACAGTTCCTGGTATGCGCGACCGGCTGCCTGTCGGCGCTGAATCGTCCCGATATCCCCCGCGCCGAGGACTTTTCGGGACAGGTTTACTTCACGGCCGCGTGGCCGCGCGAAGACCCGGAGCTGCGTGGCAAGCGGGTGGGCCTGATCGGCACCGGATCGTCCGGCATCCAGGTGGCCCCGATCATCGCCGCCAGCGCCGAAAACCTGGTGGTATTCCAGCGATCCGCGAATTACACCATCCCGATGCCGAACCGGCCGTGGTCGGCCGAGGAGCAGCGAGAAATCCAGGAGCGGTATCCCGAGCGCCGCCGGGCCTCGGCCTACGCGGCGGCGGGCACCCCGCACGGCACCTACCACAAGAACGCCCTCGACACCGAACCGCACGAGCGCAACGAAGCGCTGTGGCAGCGTTGGCGCGAAGGGGGCGTGCTGTTCGCCAAGACCTTCCCCGACCAGACCAGCGACCTGGCCGCCAACGACATCGCGAGGACGTTCGCCGAGCAGCGGATCCGCGAGATCGTCCACGATCCCACCGTCGCAACCGATCTCATCCCGGTCGATCACCCGATCGGAACGAAACGCATCTGCACCGACGACGGCTACTACGCCACCTTCAACCGCGACAACGTTCGGCTGGTGAACCTGCGCCGCGAGCCCATCGAGGCGATCACCGCCGAGGGCGTGCGCACCAGCGCGACGACCTACCCGTGCGACGTGCTGATCTTCGCGACCGGCTTCGACGCCATGACCGGCGCGCTGACCCGAATCGATCCGAAAGGCCCCCGGGGACAACGACTGCGCGACATCTGGGCCGACCGCCCGGTCACCTTCCTCGGCCTGATGGTGCCCGGTTTGCCCAACCTGTTCACCATCAGCGGGCCGGGCAGCCCGTCGGTGCTGGCCAACATGGTGCTGCACGCCGAGGTCCAGGTCGACTGGGTGGTCGATCTGGTGCGGGCCGCGCGGCGCCTCGGTGTGGCCGAGGTCGTGCCACGCCACGACGCGGCGATCGCCTGGACCGAACACGTGGCCCAAGCGGCCGAGCGCACGCTGTTCCCCAGGGCGGCATCGTCGTGGTACCTGGGCGCCAACATCGAGGGCAAGAAGCGGGTCTTCATGCCCTACATCGGCGGTTTCGGCACCTATCGGCGGCACTGCGACGAAGTGGCCCAAAACAACTACGCGGGGCTGGTGTTCACCAGCCGATGACGACGTCGAAGAGGAAGTGAACCCGTGGTCGAGACGGTCCAACAGCTACTGCGGCAACGTCGCCACGACGAAACCCCGGCGCTGGTTCACGGCGAGCGGACCTGGACCTGGCGCGAGCACCTCGCCGAAGCCGAGGCGGAGGCCGCCGCGCTGATCGCGCTCGCCGACACCGCACGGCCGCTGCATGTCGGCGCCGTACTGGGCAATTCCCCGGCCATGTTGCGCGCCATGGCCGCGGCCGCGCTGGGCGGCTACGTGTTGTGCGGGATCAACACCACGCGGCGCGGGCCGGGATTGCTGGCCGACATCCGGCGCTCCGACTGCCAGCTACTGCTCGCCGACCCGGAGCACCTGGAACTCCTGAACGGGTTGGACCTCAACGGCATTCAGGTGATCGATGTGGCCGGCGGCCGCTACGCCGACGCCGTCGCTTCCGCGCCACCGCTGGTTGCGCATCGCGAGGTGACCGCCGCCGACACCCTGATGATGATCTTCACCTCGGGCACCAGCGGTGACCCCAAGGTGGTGCGGTTCGCCCACGGCATGGCGATCATGTGCGGTGCCAGCCTGATCTTCCAGTACGACGTCACCGCCGACGACGTCTGCTACCTGTCGATGCCGCTGTTTCACTCCAACGGCGTCGCCGCCGGCTGGGCGGTCGCCATCGGCAGCGGGGCCACCATGGTGCCGGCGCGGTTTTCGCCGTCCCGCTTCCTCGACGACGTCCGTCGCTATCGCGTCACCTACCTGAACTACGTCGGCAAGCCGCTGGCGCTGATCCTGTCCACGCCCGAGCGCCCCGACGACGCCGACAACACCCTGCGGGTGGCCTTCGGCAACGAGGCCACCGACCGCGACATCGCCGAATTCGCAAGGCGTTTCGGGTGCCGGGTCGTCGACAGCTTCGGTTCGAGTGAATTCGCGGTGATCGTGGTGCGCGAAGACGGCACCCCACCCGGCTCCATCGGCAAGCCGTACCCGGGGGTAAGCATCTACAACTCGACGACACTGCGGGAATGCGAGCCCGCGAAGTTCGACGCGCACGGGGCGCTGACCAATTTCGACGAGGCCGTCGGTGAACTCGTCAACACCCATGGGGCGGGGCCCTTCGCCGGCTACTACAACGATCCGGGCGCCACCGCGGAGCGGATGCGGCACGGGATGTACTGGTCGGGCGACCTGGCCTATCGCGACGACGACGGCTGGATCTACCTGGCCGGGCGCACCGCCGACTGGATGCGGGTGGACGGGGAGAACCTGGCCGCCGGGCCGGTCGAGCGAATTCTGGCGCGACTGCCCGACGTCAGCCAGGTCGCCGTCTACGCCGTTCCCGACGACCGGGTCGGCGACCAGGTGATGGCCGCCCTGGTGCTGCGGCCCGGTGCCCAGCTCAGCCCCGACGACTTCGCGAAATTCCTTGCCGCGCAGCCGGATCTGTCACCGAAGGCGTGGCCGCGCTACGTGCGGATCAACGATCAGCTGCCCGCGACCGCGACCAACAAGATCCTCAAGCGGGCGCTGATCGCCGCGGGTGTCACCGCACAGGACGGGTTGTTGTGGACGCGCGCCGCACGCGGCACCAGTTATGCGCCGGTGAGCGAAAACGCCGTCGGTCGTGCGGCCCCCAGCGTCTCAGGCGCATGAACCGGGCCTCAGCCCGCTTCCTCGACGGGCGCGGGCTGGGGTGCCTCCCCGAACCGCGCCAGCACCAGCGTTGCGGACACGGCGACGGCGAACCCCGCGATCACCAGCCAGCCCAACCCGGCGCGCGCGGTGTCGCCCAACCACACCACCCCGACGAACGCCGGTGCCAGCGTTTCGCCGACCACCATGCCGGCGACGGCCGTTGTCACCGATCCGCGGTGCAACGCGGAGGTGAGCAACAGGAAACCCGCGGCCCCGCCGGCGGCCGCCGCGTACAGCGCCGGGTTGGTGTAGAAAGCCCGTTTGGTGGGATCGATCGCCTCGATCAGCCGCACACCCACCTCGACGACGCCGAAGCCGCTTCCGGCGGCCAACCCCAGCGCGAGGGCTCGCGCGCGGTCGGGCAATCGCCCGGCCGCCGCGCCGCCGATGAAGATCGCGGCCACCACCCCCAGCAGCGCCCAGCCGAGCCCGGCCGGGGCGTGCCGAAAGTGGCCCGGCCCGGCGGCCAGGGCGAGGACGACCAGGCTGAGGCAGACCACCCCGACGGCCGTCCATTCCGCCGGCGACAGCCGCGCCGACAACACCCAGGCGGCCACCACGCCGGTGACCGCGATCGAGGCGGCCAGCGCCGCCGCGACGACATAGATGGGCACCAAGCGCAGCGCGGCGACTTGGAGCGCAAACCCGGCGACGTCGAGCCCGACCCCGGCCAGATAGCGCCACTGCCGCACGGCGCGCAACAGCAGGACGGCGTCGACACCCGAGCCGCTGCCGGCTTCCACGGAGCGGGTTCCGGCCGCCTGCAGCACGGTCGCCGTCCCGTAACAGAGCGAGCAGCCCAGCGCGAGGAGGAAGCCGATCAGCACACCCACCGACACTAGGCGCCGCTGCACAGCCGAACAAACGTTTGGGCATCGCGCACCCGGGGCACCTCAGAGGTATCTGACACAACAGCCCTAACGCGAGTACACCGCAGCCAGTGAACGGCTATGTCTGGCCTATGCGCGCGTTTGGCACATGTTTAACCATGTGCAACAACAGAATTCAATTTGATGTTTGGTGTCGGTGTACAACTGTGTACTCTAGGGGACATGGCTGAACGCGGCGCGGAGCCCAACGTCCCATGGGGGCGGCGGTTGTTCCTGCGCGCGGTGCGACGGTTGTTCAGCCCGTTGCAGCCCGACGACTACCTCGAGATGATCAACCCGCTGTGGACCACCAAGGAGCTGCGCGGGAAGGTCGAAGGCATCGAGGCGCAGGGCTCGGAAGCGGCCAGCGTCCTGATCCGCCCCGGATACGAATGGCCCGGCCACAAGCCCGGTCAGTACGTGCGGCTCGGGGTGGTGATCGACGGCGTCTACCATTGGCGCGCCTACTCGCTGACCTCGGATCCCAGGCCGGAAGACGGCCTGATCAGCGTGACGCCGAAGAGGGTCGACGGCGGCGCCGTGTCGCCGTATCTCGTGCACAAGATTCAACCGGGCGACCTGGTGCGGCTGGGCGAAATCGAAGGCGTGTTCACGCTGCCCGAGCCCCTGCCGGACAAGATGCTGTTCATCAGCGCGGGCAGCGGTATCACGCCGATCATCAGCATGCTGCGCGACCTCGATCATCGCGACGAAATGCGCGACGTGCTGGTCATTCATTCCGCGCGGACCCGCGAGCAGGCGATGTTCCTACCGGCGCTGGAAGAGCTCGAGAAACGCCACGAGGGGATGCGGCTGGATCTGCGCCTCACCTCCGAGCAGGGCCGATTCACGCCCGGCGACCTGGACGAAGCGTGCCCAGACTGGCGTGAGCGCGAGGCATTCTGCTCGGGGCCCGGGGAAATGCTCGACGCTCTGATCGAACATTGGGAAGAGCACGGCGACTGCGACCGCCTGCACTTCGAGCGGTTCCAACCGAAGATCGGCGGCGACGCCAACGCCGGCGAGGGCGGCGTCGTCTGCTTCCTCGACAGCGACAAGGAAGTCGAATGTGACGGCGGCACATCGATTCTCGAGGCCGGCGAGAAGGCCGGTCTCAACCTTGCCTATGGCTGTCGCATCGGAATTTGCCATACCTGCGTCGGGACGCTGAAGTCGGGCAAGCTGCGTGACCTGCGCTCGGGTGACGTGATCGAACCGACCGGACAGGACGTCCGAATCTGCATCAACACCGCCGAGGGCGACGTCGAACTCGAACTCTGATCGAAAGGAGCGGCTCGTGACAACTGCCGTGAAGAATGCCGCTGACAATCCGCTCGGCCGCTTGAGCGAACAAGAACTGGAAAAGCTTGCCAAGGAATTCGACGCGATTCACGACGAAGTGTTCGCCGACCTCGGCGACCGCGACCGCCGCTACATCAAGAACGTCATCTCGGCGCAACGACAGATCGTGGTGGCCGGCCGGATCTTGTTGCTGGCATCCCGGTCGAAGACCGCGTGGCTGCTGGGCACCGCGTGTCTGTCCATGGCCAAGATCCTGGAGAACATGGAGATCGGCCACAACGTGATGCACGGCCAGTGGGATTGGATGAACGATCCCGACATCCACTCCTCGGTGTGGGACTGGGACACGGCGTCGACTGCGGAGTCGTGGAAGCACTCGCACAACTACATCCATCACACCTTCACGAACATCCTGGGCAAGGACAAAGATCTCGGCTACGAGATCATGCGGATCGACCCCAACCAGAAATGGGCGCCGCGGTATCTGGGCCAGCCGATCTACAACCTGCTCCTCACGCTGCTGTTCGAGTGGGGCGTGGCGGTCCACGACATGGACATCGATGCCATCCGCAAACGCGAGAAGCCGTGGTCGGAGGTGCGCAAGGACCTGAAAGGCATCGGGGTCAAAGCCCGGGCGCAGATCGTCAAGGACTACCTCGGCTGGCCGTTGATCAGCGCCGGGGCGTTCGGGCTCACCCAGTTGGCGTTGGGCGGCCGGCTCGAACAGCCGTCGCAGTCCCGCATCGCCAGGAGGCTTCGGCGGGTGTCCACGGGCGGCCGCGCCGGCGCCGCCGCGAGCTTCCTCGACAAAGTCGCACCCGGCGTCGAAAGCACCTACCTGCGCACGCTGGCCGCCGACGCCCTGGCCAATGTCATCCGCAACATTTGGGCACACGCGATCATCTTCTGCGGCCACTTTCCCGACCAGACCTACACGTTCACGCAGGAAGAGACCGAGAACGAGTCACGCGGCGGTTGGTATGTGCGCCAATTACTCGGCGCCGCGAACATCGACGGCAGCCCGCTGTTCCACCTCATCAGCGGTAACCTCGGCTACCAGGTCGAGCACCACCTCTACCCGGACATGCCGAGCAGTAGATACTCGGAGATCGCGCCGCAAGTCAAGGACATCTGCGAGCGCTACGAGCTGCCGTACAACTCCGGCCGTTTCTCGAAGCAGTGGGGGACGGTGCACCGCAGCATCTTCCGCCTGGCTTTCCCGGGCGGAAAGCCCCGGCCGAAGCCCGGTCCCTACCACGGGAATGTCCATCGGCCCGATCCCGAGCGGCAGAGCGAGGGCACCCGGTTCCGTGACCGGGTGCCCGCCGAGCATCCCTCCGCCGGTCCCGAACACGACTCCGGTGGCGTCGAGGTGCAGCCGCCGCCGCGGGGCAAGGACTGACCCGCACCCACCGCGCGCCGCCGAACTGAACCCAATGCGCTGCCCCGTCGTGGATCATCATCGATGGCACGGTAAACGCGGTCGGTGACCGCGGGTGAGGGGCGAATGAAGCCGACGCGCACGACCGGCACACCCGCCACCGATGACCTCGAAGCGACGAGAGATCCGGGCGGCCCATGCGCCCGGCTGTGGCGCAGCCCGCTGCGCGGACCCTGGCTGACCTCGGTGTTCGGTTCGGTGCTGTTGATGACGCTGCCGATCGTCATCCTGACCGGGCTCCTGTCCTACATCGCCTACGGGCCGCGGCTCGGCCAGGCCATCCCCGCCGACGTCGGCTGGCTCAAGCTGCCGACCTTCGATTGGCCTACCCGTCCGTCGTGGTTGTATCGCCTGACCCAGGGGCTGCACGTCGGGCTCGGGCTGGTTCTCATCCCGGTGGTGCTGGCCAAACTGTGGTCGGTGATCCCGCGGCTGTTCGTGTGGCCGCCCGCCCGGTCCATAGCCCAACTGCTGGAACGGGTTTCGCTGCTGATGCTGGTCGGCGGCATCCTGTTCGAAATCGTCACCGGCGTGCTGAACATCCAGTACGACTACATCTTCGGATTCAGCTTCTACACCGCGCACTATTTCGGTGCCTGGGTGTTCATCACCGGCTTCGTCATGCACGTCGCGATCAAGGGCCCGCGGATGTGGGCCGGCCTGCGCTCGATCTCACCGCGTGACGTCCTGCGCACCGGACGTGCCGGCACCAGAGCCCAGGCATTTGAACCGGACGGGCTGGTCGCCCCGGAACCGCGCCCCGCGACCATGAGCCGTCGGGGCGCTCTCGCGTTGGTGGGCGGTGGCGCGCTGTTCATGGCGGTCATCACGGCGGGCCAGACGCTGGGTGGCTATGCCCGGCCGGCCGCGCTGCTGCTGCCGCGAGGGCGCACCCGCGGGTCCGAGCCCAACGGCTTCGAGGTCAACCGGACGGCGGCCGCCGCCGGCATTTCCGCCCGGGACACGGGGGATGGCTGGCGGATAACCCTGACCGGCGGCCCCCGGCCGGTGGCGCTGGATCGCGCGGCCCTGCTGGCCATGCCGCAGCACACCGCCGTGCTGCCGATCGCCTGCGTCGAAGGCTGGTCGACCACCCAAACCTGGACCGGCGTGCGACTGGCCGACCTCGCCCGACTGGCCGGCGCGCCCGCACCGGACTCCGCGCGAGTGTCCTCGCTGGAACGATCCGGCGCCTTCGCCGCCGCCACACTGCAACGCAACCAGGTGCTGCACCCGGACGCGCTGCTGGCGCTGCGGGTGAACGGCGCCGACCTGTCCCCGGATCACGGCTTTCCCGCGCGCATCGTCGTGCCCGCGCTGCCCGGCGTGCACAACACGAAATGGGTGGCTTCCATCGCTTTCCGGGCGGCCGGGCATGCGTAGCGCGTTCACCAGGATCTACGGATCGCACCCGCTGCACCTGCTGACCATGATCGCCGGCTTTGCGCTGTTGGGCTACGTCGTCGTCGTCATCAGACCGGCCACCCTGTGGAACCCGCACGTCTGGTGGCAGTCGATCATCGTCTGGTTCGCCGCGGCGATCGTCGCCCACGATCTGGTGTTGTTTCCCGTCTACGCCTGCGCCGACCGGCTGCTGTCCCGCGGCCGCGCCCAGGCCTCACCGCAGCGTGCCGACGCCGGGGTGCCGGTGCTCAATCATCTGCGGGTACCGGCGCTCGGTGCGGGCCTGACGCTGCTGGTGTTCCTGCCCGGCATCCTCGGGCAGGGCGCCTCCACCTACCGGGCCGCCACCGGTCAGACCCAAGACCCGTTTTTCGGCCGGTGGCTGCTGTTGACCGCCGCGATGTTCGCGGTCAGCGCCGGGATCTACGCCGCGCGCCTGGCGATGGGCCGCCGGCGGACGCGGCCACGCCGCGTCTAGCCGCCGAGACGCTGCCCCGCCGGTTCCGCGCCGAGGTAGCCGCGCGACCTGCGCGATCACCGGCCGCCAACTACTGTTCTGCCCTGTGGGCACCCCGGGCGCCAAGACGCGAGCCGCGCTGTGCGGTTGTGTGACCGCGCTCGTCGTCGCGGTGGGTTTCTCGCCCGGCGCCGCGCCGGCCGCCAGCGCCTCGTCGTCGGTCGTGACGCCCGCGCCGCCGGCTCCCGGCGGCGCCCTGCCGGTGCACCCCATCGGGGGAGGCGGCGGCTGCATCATCGGCCTCAATTGCGGCTGCGCGCGCAACGCCACCTGCCCCTCCCCACACCCGCGCCGCCCGAGCGCCGACAAGAACCAGCACGCCGCGCCCGCCCCGCCGAATCCCTAGCGCCGAACCCGCGGGTGGCTTTCCTATCATTTGGTGATGAGCGCCGGTGGGCTGAAACCCGTGGGTTCGCCGGCATTTACCGACGAGGAGTCGGCCCGCTTTCATGCCGCCGGCTGGTGGAGCGGGTCGACACTTTCGGATGCGGTGCGGCGAAACGCCGAACGCACCCCGGAGCGCCACGCCTACGTCGACCATGGCGGTCCGGCGTTCACCTGGCGCGAATTCGACACTGCCGCAACCAGTTTGGCTGAGACGCTGGCCGGAATCGGCGTGGCCCGCGGCGTGCGCGTGGCGGTCTGGCACGGCGACTGCGCGGCTATCCACGCGCTGTTCGTCGCGATCGAACGATGTGGGGCGGTGGTCGTCGGCATCGGTGCGCGGGCCGGCACCCGGGAGGCGACGGCGATTCTGCGCACCGCCGGGCCGAAAATCCTCATCAGCGATCCGCCCCGCGCCGGGGCGGCCGCGGACGTGGCGAGCGAACTGCGGGTGCCCCGGCTGGTGTTGGGCCACGAGGGCGGGACGCTTCGCCTCGACGTCGACGCAGAACCCAGGGCGCTGGACCGAGACGCCCAACTCGGTCCCGACGACGTCTTCCTGATCAACTCGACGTCCGGCACTACCGGGCTGCCCAAGTGCGTCGTGCACACCCAGAACCGTTGGCACTACTTCCACCAGAAAGCCGTCGCCAATGGGCGACTGACGCCCGACGAGGTGTTCCTGCCCGTCATTCCCACCCCGTTCGGGTTCGGGCTGTGGACCAGCCACACCACCCCGATCCACCTCGGCGCCACCGCGGTGCTGCTGGACCGGTTCACCACCGCGGCCACCTGCGAGGCGATAGCCCGGCACCAGGTCACCGTATTGTGTTGCGTCAGTACCCAGTTGACGATGCTGATGGCCGATCCGGCCAGCCGCGGTTACGACCTCAGTTCCCTGCGCGTGGTGTACACCGGCGGGGAGGCGTTGCCGTACCGGCCCGCGGCCGAGTTCGAGGAACTCACCGGCGCCAAAATCCTGCAGTTCTACGGCTCCAACGAAACCGGGATGCTCAGCGCGACAACCCTCGACGATTCGCGCGAGCACCGGCTGCGCACCGCGGGCCGGCTCATCCCCGAAATGTCGGTCCGGTTGTTCGACGGGGACCGCGACGTCACCGCCACACGGCGCGGCCAGCCCGCCTGCCGGGGACCGGCGACGAGCCTGGGCTACCTCGGCGGCACCGACCACGACAAGCTGTTCACCCGCGACGGGTGGATGCGCATGGGGGACATCTGCGAGATCGACGCCGACGGTTACCTGCGGGTCACCGGGCGTACCTCCGATTTCATCGTGCGCGGCGGCAAGAACATCAGCGCGAGCCAGGTCGAAGACGTCGTCATGACCCATCCCGCCATCGCGATAGCGGCCGCGGTCGCCATGCCCGACCCGGTGTTCGGCGAAAAGGTCTGCCTCTACGCCGAACTCACCGACTCCGCGTCCGTCGACCTGCTGGGGCTCGTCGAACACCTGCTGGCGCTGGGGGTTTCCAAGGAACTGCTGCCCGAACGCCTGATCGTTCTGGGCGAACTGCCCCGCTCATCCGGCGGAAAGATAGCCAAAGGCCGCCTGCGCGAGGATATTGGAGCCAGAATGGAGGCCGGTCATGAACGCTCCTAACGCGCGGCGCGGCGGATTGGAAGTCTGGGCGCCGTCGGTGGTGCCGCCCATCGGCGTGGACCTGTCCAGCGAGCAGGCGTTGGCCATCGCCTTCCGCCACCTGGCCGGCATCGGGTTCGCCGAGAACATGGCCGGGCACATCACCTGGCAGCTCGACGGCCAAACGGAGATGTTCGTCAATCCATGGGGGCTGTGGTGGCAGGAGATCGCCGCGTCCGACATCTGCGTCGTCGACGCCGACGCGCGCGTGATCCGCGGACGCTGGGACGTCACCCCCGCCATCCACATCCACACCGAGCTGCACCGGGTGCGCGACGACGCCCGCGTGGTGATCCACAACCACCCGTACCACGCGTGCGTGCTCGCCGCGCTGGGCCGACTGCCCGAACTGGTGCACCAGACGGGGTCGCTGTTCCTCGACGACCTGTGCCTGGTCGACACCTACGACGGCGAAATCGACAGCCCCGCGCGCGCCGCGGAACTCGCGGCGCGGATCGGCGGCGCCAACCTGACCATCCTGGCCAATCACGGCGTCATCGCGACCGGCCGCAACCTGCCCGAAGCCGTCTACCGCGCGGCATCCATCGAACGCGTCTGCAAGCTGGCCTACGACGTCATGCTCACCGGCAACGAGACGGTGGCGATGAACTGGTCGGACATGGCGGGCATGCAGCGCTCGCTGATCGAACGGGCGGCCGATGTCTACTGGGCCGGGGCCGCGCGCATGACCATCAAGGCCGACCCGAGCGTGCTCACGTGACCGTCGAGTGTGCACTCACGGCGGCGACACGCCGGCACACGCCGCCCCCACCGCACGCTGAACACCGTCAGTTCACACTCAACAACGCCGCGCCGCAGGGGGATTGACGCGTGAAATCGATCGACGAGCTGGCCACCGACCTGAACTTCACCACGGCCAAAACCGGCGCCCAGCGCTCGGTCACCTTCCTGCCGGACCCGCCGCGGGCACCCCGGCGCTACACGGTGATCTCGGTGGACGATCACATCGTCGAACCCCCGGACACCTTCACCGGCCGGCTGCCCCGCAAGTTCGCCGACCGGGCGCCGAAAGTCGTCGAGACCGACAGCGGGGGACAGACGTGGGTCTATGACGGCAAGGAACTGCCCAACGTCGGCTTCAACGCCGTGGTTGGACGGCCGGTGGCGGAGTACGGCTTCGAACCGGTCCGGTTCGACGAAATGCGGCGGGGCGCATGGGATATCCACGCCCGCATCAAGGACATGGACCTCAACGGCATCTACGCCTCGCTGAACTTCCCGTCGTTTCTGCCGGGCTTCGCCGGGCAGCGGCTGCAGCAGGTGACCGGCGACCGCGACCTGGCGCTGGCCTCGGTGCGGGCTTGGAACGACTGGCATTTCGACGTCTGGGCGGGGTCGTATCCGGACCGGATCATCCCCTGCCAACTGCCGTGGCTGCTCGATCCCGAGCTCGGCGCGAAGATGATCCGCGAGAACGCCGAGCGCGGCTTTCACGCCGTGACGTTCAGCGAGAACCCGGCGATGCTGGGGCTGCCCAGCATCCACACCGACCACTGGGATCCGCTGATGGCGGCCTGCGCCGAGACCGGCACCGTGGTGAATCTGCACATCGGGTCGTCGGGGTCGTCACCGTCCACCACCGCCGATGCGCCGCCGGACGTGCAGGGCGTGCTGTTCTTCGCCTACGCCATCTCCGCGGCGGTCGACTGGCTGTACTCCGGGCTGCCCAGCCGGTTCCCCGACCTCAAGATCTGCCTGTCCGAGGGCGGCATCGGCTGGGTGGCGGGGCTGCTCGACCGCCTCGACCACATGCTCAGCTATCACGCCATGTACGGCACCTGGCAGGCGCTCGGCGAGACCCTGACCCCCGCCGAGGTGCTGACCCGCAACTTCTGGTTCTGCGCGGTCGAGGACAAGTCCTCGTTCGTGCAGCGCGACCGGATCGGCGTCGACAACATCATGCTGGAGGCCGACTACCCGCATTGCGACTCGACCTGGCCGCACACCCAGCAGACCATTCACGAACAAATCGGTGATCTGCCACCCGACGTCATCCGAAAGTTCAGCTGGGAGAACGCCTCTCGGTTGTACCGGCACCCGGTGCCGGCTGAGGTGCAACGGGATCCCGAAGCGTTCTGACCAGTCCGCGCGGGCGCCCGAGCACAATGCGCAAAAGCCGAAAATCGCCCGTTGCGTGGGTATCGCGCACAAGCGAGCCATCGCCCGTATCGCTTTCGTAACTTCGATCGTAACGAGGTGCCGGGACCTTAATCGGCATCGCCACCGGTCGCGATCGACAGCGTGCTGGGCATGCGGGCCGCCGCGGCCCAGGGGGCGGCCAGTTGACCTCACACTGGCCGACCCGACGCCGTATAAGCTACGTTTAGTACGTACTGAACGTGGTTGGGAGTTTTGATGGCGCCGGACGAGGCCGAGTTCGTCGACCGCCTCGGGCTCTTCTTCGAGCTCCTCGGCGCCACCCGGACCATGGGCCGGGTGTACGGGTGGCTGTTGATCTGCGATCCGCCGCAGCAGTCGTTGACCCAGCTGACCGAGGCGTTATCGGTGAGCAAGGCGTCGATCAGCACCGTCGCCCGGCAACTGCTGGATGGCGGCATGGTGGAGCGGTTGCCCAGCCCCAACCGTCAGCACGTCTACCGCGTCAGGCCTGGCGGCTTCACCAGCGTCCTGGCGACTCAGCTGTCGCTGATGCGGTTGGGCATCGAACCCGCCGAGTACGCGCTGTCGATGCTGGGCGAGGACCGCGCCGAACAGCGGCAGCGCGTCGAGGATTTCCGCGATTTCTGTGAGTTCTGCACCCAGGCCTACGGCGAGCAACTCATGCGCATGTGGACCGAATACCGGGCGAAAAGGAAACAACCATGACCGCGACGGACAAAGTCGACTTCAGTTCCGTGTCCTGGGGTTCGGTGGAGTGGACGAATCTCGTCACGCTCTACCTGCGTGCCCACGAAAGCCGTTCGGAGCGGCCGATTCTGGGGGACAAGGCGGCCGCCGAAGCCGTGGACCGCATCGACTACGACTTCAAGCGAATCCATCGGATGTCGTGGCCGGCGGCCAATCAGTACCTCGTCGCGCTGCGGGCCAAGCAGCTCGACAATTGGTGCGCCGACTTCCTCGGCCGCCATCCGGACGCGGTCGTCCTGCACCTGGGCTGTGGTTTGGACGGGCGCGCGTTTCGCCTCGGTGTGCCGCCGTCGGTGACCTGGTTCGACGTCGATCAGCCGAGCGTGATCGGGCTGCGCAGCAGGCTTTACGACGACACCGAGGGCTACCGGATGATCGGCTCGTCGGTGACCGAACTGCAGTGGCTCGATCAGGTCCCGACCGGCCGTCCGACGCTGATCGTTGCCGAGGGCCTGCTGATGTACCTGCCCGAGGACGACGTCCGGCGGCTCCTGCAGCGGCTGATCGACCGATTCGCCGGCGGCGAAATGCATTTCGACACGCTGTCTGCCCTGGCGCCGCTGATGTCGAGGATCTTCACCCGGGGAATCATCAAATGGGGAATCCGCGACGCGCGCGAGATCGCGACGTGGAATCCGCGGCTGCGCTTCCTCGGGCAGACACCCGTGCTGGCCGATTACCAGCGAATCCCTTCGGCCGCGGTGCGGTTGATCTACCGGGTGACGTGGCTGACCGCCGGCCGTCACTACGACGTGCTGAACCGCTTCGAGTACTGATCGGTCACAGGTCGGAGGCCAGCCGGCGCAGGATGTCGGCGGCGGGTTCCGCGGTCGCGTGCCGATATCCGGTGCCCGCCCAGAGGTGGACGTAGTCCGGCTTGCCCGCGGCCGCGGCGGCCTTGCGCAGCGGGCTGGTTAGGTAATGGATGGCGGGGTAGCCCGGTGGCGCCTCGGCTTCATGGGCCTCGATGAACGCGTTGCGCAGGCCGCGGGCGGGCCGGCCGGTGAAGGCCCGGGTCAGCACCGTCTCGGTGTACGCGGGATCGATCAGGGCCGCTTGATGAGTGGCCGAGGCGCCGCTCTCGGTGGCGCGCAGCAGCACGGTGCCCACCGCCGCTGCGGTCGCGCCGGCGCGGATCACCTCGGCCACCGCGGCGGGGGTGGCCAGCCCGCCGGTGGCCAGCACGGGCAGGGGCACCCGCGCGACGACCTGCCGGACCAGGTCGACGATCGGCACCGGCGTCAACGGCCGCTGCGGCGAGAGGGTGCCGGAGTGCCCACCGGCGTCGGCGGCCTGCACGGCGAGCATGTCGACGCCGGCGTCTAGCGCCTGCGCCGCCTCGTCGGCCGTGGTGACCGTCTGGACCACGACGCTGCCCGCCCGTCGCAGCGCGGCGATCACGTCGCGCGACGGTATGCCGAAAGTGAACGACACCATCGGAACGGGGTCGTCGAGCAACAGCGCGATCTTCTCGTCGAATTTGTCGTTGTCCTCGATGGGTTCGGGCGGCAGCGTCAGCCCGAACTGGTCGGCGTCGGCCTGCACGATCGCCGCGTAGGCGCGGTAGCGTTGCGGATCGACCGGCACCGGATTGGGCGCGAAGACGTTGACCCCGAACGGGATTCCTTCGGCGCGAACGGTTTTGATCTCGGCCTCGATGGCCTCGACGGTCTTGTATCCGGCCGCGAGCAAGCCCAGGGCGCCGGCGCGGTTGGCGGCCGAGACCATCGCCGGGGTGGTCGGGCCACCCGACATCGGAGCCGCCACCAGCGGGATGGACATTCCAAACTGCGTCAACATCTTCATGTCCCTTCGCTGTTCGCAGTGCGGGCGGATAGAGCCCGCCTCGACAGTATCGACGTCGAGCGGGTGCATATCATTCCGCCATGGCGACCGACCTGGCAGGATGCTTGAGCGTGACGCGCCCCAACTTCCTCGTCATCGTTGCAGACGACCTCGGGTTCTCCGATCTCGGCGCATTCGGCGGCGAAATCGAGACGCCCAATCTCGACCGGCTGGCCCACGCCGGTGTCCGGCTCACCGATTTCCACTCGGCCCCGGCCTGCTCGCCGACCCGGGCCATGCTGTTGACCGGGACCGACCACCACATCGCCGGCATCGGCACGATGCTCGAGGTCGCTTCCCCGGACTTCCGCGGCGCACCCGGGTACGAGGGCTACCTGAACGACCGGGTCGTCGCCCTGCCCGAACTGTTGCGCGACGCGGGATATCTGACGCTGATGTCGGGCAAATGGCACCTCGGCGCCACCATCGAGACCTCGCCGTGGGCGCGCGGCTTCGAGCGCTCGTTCGCCCTGCTGCCGGCCGGCGCCAGTCACTACGGCGGAGCGGGAGCGCGCGGATTCTCGCCCGTGCCAACGCTTTACACCGAAGACGACCGGTTCGTCACCGTCGGCGACGACTTCTATTCGTCGGACGCCTACACCGACACGCTGTTGCGGTATCTGGATGAGCGCGACGCAGACGACGACCGGCCGTTCTTCGCCTATCTGCCGTTCCAGGCTCCGCACTGGCCGCTGCAGGCGCCCGACGAATCCATCGCGAAATATCGGGGCCGCTACGACGCCGGGCCGGACGCGCTGCGCGAGGAGCGGCTGGCCGCACTCAAGCGGCTCGGCCTCTGTGCGCCCGACGTCGTCGCACACCCGGTGGTGGCCGACGGCGCGCCCGAGTGGGCCGACATGACCGACGAGCAGCGCGCGCGCTCGGCGCGCAGCATGGAGGTCTACGCCGGGATGGTCGACCGGATGGACCACAACGTCGGCCGGGTCATCGACTACCTCACGGCCAGCGGCGAACTCGACAACACCGTCGTCATCTTCCTGTCCGACAACGGCGCCGAGGGCGCGATCGTGGAGGCGATGCCACTGCGCGGCCCCCAAATCGCCGCACAGATCGAAAAGCATTGCGACAACAGCCTGGAGAACCTGGGCCGGCCCACGTCGTTCATCTGGTACGGCCCGCGCTGGGCGCAGGCCGCCACCGCGCCGTCGCGCCTGCACAAGGCGTTCACCACCCAGGGCGGGATCCGCGTGACCGGCTTCGTCACCTGGCCCGGCTTCGCCCGCCAGCAAGAG
Source organism: Mycobacterium sp. 1482292.6 (assembly GCF_001672995.1). Classification (NCBI taxonomy): domain Bacteria; kingdom Bacillati; phylum Actinomycetota; class Actinomycetes; order Mycobacteriales; family Mycobacteriaceae; genus Mycobacterium; species Mycobacterium sp. 1482292.6. The sequence continues at coordinate 32,443 of NZ_LZKV01000119.1, forward strand.
ATCGGCACCGCGTTCAGCACGGTCATGGACATCGCGCCGACCCTGCTGGAATTGGCCGGCACCACGCACCCGGGCACGTCGTACGGCGGGCGCGAGGTGGCGCCCATGCGCGGCCGCTCACTGGTGGATTACCTGACGGGCGCCACCGAGACCGTGCACGACGCCGACACCGGCACCGGCTGGGAGTTGTTCGGCCGCCGCGCCATCCGCCAGGGCGACTGGAAGGCGCTGTACCTGCCCGCGCCGTACGGGCCGGGCGACTGGCAGCTCTACGATCTGTCCGCCGATCCCGGTGAGATCGACGATCTGGCCGCCTCCCGGCCCGACAAGCTGGCCGAGCTGCTGGCGCTGTGGGATCGCTACGTTGAGGAAACCGGCGTGATCCTCGACCCCATCTCGGTGTACGACCTGCAACTCTGAGGACGCTGACCGTAACGTTCGCTAGGGATCACCCGCTGGGTCTTCGGGCCTCGAACAGCTCGACCGCACCGCTGTGCCGTGCCGCCAAGACTTCGAGTCCCGCGTCCGCCAGCCAGCGTTGCACGTCACCGGCCCGGGGCGTATCGCCGAAAAAGCCCGCCGCCCGCAGCGCGGTCACAAAACGATCCTGGCGCCAGCCGCGACCGCGTACACAGGTGCTCCCGCGAAGAATCCCACCCGGCTTCAGCACGCGGGCGAGTTCGACGACCGCCGCTCGTGGGTCGGGAAGACAGTGCAGACCGTTGAACGTCAAGGCCAGGTCGAAGGTGTTGTCCGGGAAGGGCAGATCCGTGATATCGGCATCGGTGAACTCCATCAGGTCGGCCACGTCCAGCTGAGTTGCCCGACGGCGTGCCCGCCCGAGCATGTCCGAGGAAATGTCGGCGGCCACGTAGCGGCAATCCTGCCCGGGGCGCAGGCCGCGAAAGGCAAATCCGCCACCGCACGGGATGTCCAGCACACGGGCGCCGGCGGGAGCTTCACCGACGCGCCGAACCACTTCCAGCAGCTCATGTAACGCCAACCCCCACAACGCTTTTGCGCCCACCGCAGCGACGCTGTCATGCATTGCGGCCGTGTTGTACAACGCCGATGCCACCCGAGCCGCACGCCAGCGCTCCGTTACCTGCCCCATCCGCTGACCCTAACCGGAAACTCGGGGCTACCGCTGCGTTACCCGGCCTGAACCTCCGACAGCAAGCGGCGTGCGGCCTCGACGCACGGACGTAGGCGGTCCAGCGGGCTCACCCCCGCCAACGCCAACGATCGCCGCGGCACTTCGATTTCGAGCACCGTATCGGCGGGAAGCGCGGCAAGCAGGTCGTGCAGCGGAAGTTCGCCCTCACCGGGAACCATGCGCTCGAACATGGCCTCCTCCAGGTAGTTGTCGATGCGCGGCCGCAGCGTCGTGTCGTTGAGTTGGGCGTAGCCGATGCGATCGGCATCGATAGCGGCCAGTTCGGCGGCGCCGGAGCCCGACCGCACCAAGTGCATGGTGTCGATCAACAAGCGGAATTCGCGGCGTGCGACGTATTCCGCGGCGGCCAGGGCGGCGCTCAGGTCGCCGATCGTCAGGCCGGGCACCGGTTCGACGACCGTCTCGATATTGCGCTGCGCCGCAAGCTCGGTCAGTGCGGCGAACTGGTCAAGGGTCCGGGCAAGGTCGGGGTCCACGCTGACCACATTGATTCGGGGGACACCGAGCTCGGCCATCACGTCGAGATCACCGCGCAGGGCGCTGACGTCGGCGCCGGGCACCACCAGAAACCCGTCGCCCAGCGAGATGCTCACGCCCCGATCGCGCAGCGCCGCGAGCAGGTCGCCGCGCAGCGCGGCGTCGTCCCTCAACGAGAAACGAGGATAACCCAGCGGTACCAGCGGCATCCCCTGCACGGCGACCGAGATGTGGCGGCATCCCAGCTTCGCGGCGAGACCCACCAATTCGATTGGTGGCAGCCCGAATACGCTGAGCATGCCGATGCCGAGGCGGTACGCCCGCCCCGATGGTGTCATGCGGGGCGGCCCACAAGTTGCGCCAATTGCGCAGCGCCCTGGGCCGTTTGGGTGGTCAGCACGATCCGCCCCGAGGTGGCCGGTTGCTCGATGATCGGCGCCTCGAGCACCATGTTGTCCCGGATGAAGGCCATGTGGTCTTGCAGATGCTCGCCGGTGAATGCGGCCCAGGCGGCCGTCGACGGGGGATCCAGCACAAGGGTCAGTTCGTAATAGTCCGCAGTCAACGATTTCGGCGGGTCCACGTGCACGAGGCCCAGTTGCATGGTCTCGGGGCCCAACGTGTAGACGGTGGTTCGCCCGATGTCACAGGTGGTCAGGGTGTCCGTCGGCTTGGTCGGGGCGTTCGGATCGGTGGCCGGGCACTTGACGGCGGGAGTCGTGGGCTGCGACTTCGTCACCGGCCGCACCGGCAATGGGGCGATCTTGACCACCGGTGGGGGTGGCGGTGGCGGGGGCGCGATGGTGCTCGGCGGCGCGGTGGTCGATGAGCTGGACGGTGCGGGCCGGTGCGCGTGCTGGCAGCCGCTCATCGCGGCGGCGAGCAGGCCGAGCGACCCGAGCCAGGCGGCGGCATTGCGCACGCGCAAACGACGGTGAATCATCCGAACTGACTCTACTCGCCGGCCATTGGTTTTCCGTCCGACGGGAAGCCTTGCACCGCAATTTCTTTGGTGTGTATCAGCGTGGAACGTCGAATTCGGACACCCCGAGTCGGCGCCGTCGTCGGGGATGAGCTGCCTTTATCCGACACCCTGGCGCGGTGGAGAATGTGCCCTTTACCGACACTATAAATATAGAGTATGGTCGCGATTCAAGCTCATGGACAGACGACGAAAACCCAATCCCGCCGAGCGCCGCCGCGACCTATGCGACGCGGCAATTCAGCTGTTGGCCGATGACGGGGCCAAGGGATTGAGCCATTTGAAGGTCGACCGCAAGGCCGGAGTGCCGGACGGAACGACCTCGTTTTATTTCCGCACCCGATCGGCGTTGCTGCGCGCGGTGGCCGAGCGCTCCGCCGAGCTCGACCTCGCCGAGCTGCAGGCGATCGCGGACAGCTCCGATGCCGACGCCGCACATCGCGCACCGTCGCGGTTGTCGCAGGTCGTCATCCAGGCCGGCAGCGATCCGCAGCTGTACCGAACCAGGGCCCGTTACGAGCTCACCATGCAGGCCACCCGCGACCCCGCATTGGCCGCGATCCTGCAGCAGGCCACCGACGAGTTCACCAAGCTGCACCGGGAAATCCTGGTGCAGCTCATGCCGCACGGCGCCGACCTGGATCCAGCCGTCGTCGAGGATCTGAGCAACGTCACCCTGACGTTCATCAACGGTCTGCTGCAGCGGTTCGCCCACGGCGACCGGATCATCGACAGCGCCGAACAGCTCGACGGGATCCTCTCGGCGATCGCCGCCGGGATTTTGAGGAGTTCGGACAAGGGGCGGCTCACCCAGACGGGTGGTCTGCGGCTGTTGGGCCGCGGGGCGGCCGGGTCGGGATGAGGGCGCCGACCGGACACGGCGCACCGGGCTCTGGCTCTTGCCAGGGCGTCCGCTGTATGGTTCTCTACGACAATAGAGTAAGCCCACGTTCATGCGTCGTTTTCTCCCGCGCTCGCGCAGCAGTGACAGCGACGCAATTAAGCGGAGTGTATAAATTGCCCGGACCGAATCCAGCGCTGCAACGCTGGCAGCGCTAGCCCTGGTGCAGGTAATGCGGGTACCGAAAAGTGCAGCGGTAGGAGGGTTTTCGTGACGGCGAGCACCGACAGCAGTGTTCGGTTCGATCCATACGATGTCGGGCTGATTGCCGACCCGTATCCGATGTTCGCGCGATTGCGCGAAGAGGCTCCGCTTTATTTCAACGCCGAATACGACTTTTACGCGGTGAGCCGTTACGCGGATGTCAGCAAGGCGCTCGTTGACCATGAGACGTACAGCTCCGCGCGGGGCGCCATCCTCGAGCTGATCAAGGCGAACCTCGAGATCCCGCCGGGCATGTTGATCTTCGAAGACCCGCCGATTCACGACGTGCACCGCAAGCTGCTGTCGCGGATGTTCACCCCGCGCCGGATCGCCGCGCTCGAGCCGATGATCCGCGACTTCTGCGCGCAACTGCTGGATCCGCTGGTGGGATCCGGACGCTTCGACTTCGTCACTGACTTGGGTGCGCAGATGCCGATGAAGGTGATCAGCATGTTGCTCGGCATCCCCGAAGACGACCAGGAGTACATCCGCGACCGCGGCAACGCCCAGCTACGCACCGAGGCCGGCAAGCCGATGGACGCCGCCCAGCATGGCCTGTCCGTGGGCGAGCAGTTCGAGGCCTACATCGACTGGCGCGCCGAGCATCCGTCCGACGACATCATGACCGAACTGCTCAACGTCGAATTCGTCGACGAGACCGGTACCACCCGCCGGCTGTCCCGCGAGGAGATCCTGGTCTACCTCAACGTCGTGGCCGGTGCCGGCAACGAGACGACGACACGGCTGATCGGTTGGTCCGGAAAGGTTCTCGCCGAACACCCCGACCAGCGTCGCGATCTCGTGGTCAATCCCACTCTCATCCCGCAGGCCATCGAGGAGTTGCTGCGCTACGAGCCGCCCGCCCCACACGTGTCGCGGTATGTCACCCGCGACGTCGTGGTGCACGACGAGACGGTGCCCGAAGGCAGCGTGATGATGATGCTCATCGGGTCGGCCTGCCGCGACGAGGCCCAATTCGGGCCCGACGCATCCGAATTCAACATTCACCGCGCGGTCCGCCCGCATCTGACCTTCAGCATGGGCACGCACTTCTGCCTGGGCTCGGCGCTGGCCCGCCTGGAGGGCCGCATCGCCCTGGAGGAGATCCTGAAGCGATTCCCCGAATGGGAGGTCGACCTGAACAGTGCCACCCTCAGTCCAACCTCCACGGTGCGGGGCTGGGAGTGTATGCCGGCGCTGGTGCCGTGATGACCGGCCGGGTCGAGGGCAAGGTGGCTTTCGTCAGCGGTGCCGCCCGCGGACAGGGCCGCAGCCACGCCGTGCGGCTGGCGCAGGAGGGCGCCGACATCATCGCGGTCGACGTCTGCGGGCCGATCGAGCACCTGGCTTATCCCCACTCGACACCGGAAGACCTCGCCGAGACCGCGGATCTGGTCAAAAACCTCGACCGGCGCATCGTCACCGCCCAGGTGGACGTCCGCGACTACGACGCGCTGAAGGGCGCGGTGGACGGCGGGGTGGAACAGCTCGGTCGCCTCGACATCATCGTCGCCAATGCCGGCGTCGGGACCGACGGCAGAAAGCTGCACAAGATCCGCGAGGATGTGTGGCAGGACATGATCGACATCAACCTCAGCGGTGTCTGGCACACGGTCAAAGCCGGTGTGCCACACATCCTTTCGGGCGGACGCGGCGGGTCCATCGTGCTCACCAGTTCGGTGGGCGGCCGCAAGGCCTACCCGAACACCGGTCACTACATCGCCGCCAAGCACGGCGTCATCGGCCTGATGCGAGCCTTCGCCGTCGAGTTGGGCCCGCACCTGATCCGGGTCAACTCCGTGCTGCCCACCCAGGTCAGCACCACGATGGTGATGAACGACAACACCTATCGGCTCTTTCGTCCCGATCTGGAAAATCCCGGACCCGACGACTTCGCCCCGATCTCGCAGATGATGCACACACTGCCGGTGCCTTGGGTGGATGCCATCGACATCAGCAACGCTGTCCTGTTCCTCGCCTCTGACGAATCTCGTTATGTCACCGGCGTTTCGCTTCCCGTCGACGCGGGCAGCTTGCTCAAATAGGCGCTAACCCCCAGTGAAAGAAGAAGCCCATGCCTGAATACGACTACGAAAAGCTGAAGAAGGAAGCCGAGCAGTACATCAAGTTCGAGAAGGACAAGAAGAACCGGATCGCCTACATCACGTTCAACCGCCCGGAAGAGCTCAACTCGACCACGCTGGGCATGCGGCAGAACTACGCGGACCTGATCCACAAGTGCAACGTGGACGACGACGTCAAGGTGGTCGTGATCCGCGGCGAGGGCCAGGACTTCGGCAGCGGCGGCGACCTACCCGAGCAGCGCCCGATGCTGGAGAACCCGGGCCTGCCGCTGCACCACGAGTTGGCGATCAACGACGACGACGTCAAGTACCCGCCGGGCGGCTCGTACCGGTACCTGTCCACCGTCACCGACTTCTACGCCAAGGCCCGCGCCGGAAACCGCCCGCTGCAGGAGCTTCGCAAGATCAGCATCATCGAGGCCAAGGGCTACTGCTACGGATGGCACTTCTATCAGGCCGGCGACGCAGACCTGGTGATCTCGTCCGACGACGCGCTGTTCGGGCACCCCGCCTTCCGTTACGTCGGTTGGGGACCGCGGCTGTGGTGGTGGGCCGAGACGATGGGCCTGCGCAAGTTCTCCGAAATGCTGTTCACCGGACGGCCGTTCAGCGCGAAGGAGATGTACGACTGCGGATTCGTCAACAGTGTGGTGCCCCGCGACCAGCTGGAGGCCGAGACGGAGAAGTACGCGCTGGCATGCTCGAAGTCGCGTCCGACCGACACCGTCGCGGTGCAGAAGACGTTTCTCGAGCTCTACAAGCAGCACAAGGGCGAGTACTTCGGCAGCCTGCTGACCGGCATGGTCGAGGGCATGTTGCCGATGATCAAAAACGACGCGGAAGAGGTCGACCTGACCGGGGGCACCTTCGAAAAGGGTCTGAACAATGTGGTCAAGGACAACGACCTCAACTTCCCGCCGGAGTGGCGCCTGAGCCGCTCGGGACGCGCGAAGCCCTGACCGATTTGGCGGGGCGTACATGTCCGCGCTGACGGGTATCAGGATCGTCGAGTTAGCCGAATCCGTCGCGGGCGAGTATTGCGGAAAGCTGCTGGCCGACTTCGGCGCCGAGGTGATCAAGATCGAGGCGCCGAAGCGCGGCAGCGCGACCCGCGCCATGGCGCCCGTCGTTGGCGACGGTTGCGAAGGCAGCGCCCTGTTCGCCTACCTCAACACCAACAAACGCTCGGTCGTTCTCGATCTCGGCTCGGCGGCCGACATCGAGCGGCTGCACCGGCTCATCGACACCGCCGACGCGGTAGTCGAAGGCCGGACCGCGGGCTGGTCCGCACAACACCCGTCGGTGGTCTGCTGCTCCATCACCCCGTACGGCGAAGGCGTGGCCGCCGAGTTCGACAATGCTCGCAGCATCAATGTCTTTCACGCCAGCGGCTGGGGATATCACACGCCGAGCCACCCCGACCCGACCAAGCCGCCGCTGCAGGGTCCCGGCCGCTTCCTGGCCGACTACGAGGCGGGGCTGGAGGCGGCGCTGTGCGTCGCGTCGTCATTGTGGGGACGTCTGCACACCGGGAACGGCGAGTTCATCGACATCTCCGAGCAGGCCGTGCTGGTGTCGCGCGCCGATTGCATCCTGGGCCGCCTCGTCACCGGCGAGGTGCCGGCCGACGGTGAGCGCGGCGATTACGATCAGGCGGGGCCGGCCTCGTTCTTTGCCTGCACCGACGGTTTCGTCTACTTGTACATGACCAGCCGGTCCCACTGGGCCGGGGTGAAACGCCTGATGGGACAACCGGATTGGCTCGACGGGTTCGAGGACGACTGGCTGGAGTTCTCCGTCACCGCCGAGAAGGTCACGGCTTTTCAGCGCGGCTTCGCCGCATGGGTCGCCGGCCTCGCCAAGGAGGAGGCCTCGGAACTGGCGCAGCGGCTCGGTGTGCCGCTGGTGCCCGTCAACGGCGCCGCGGACCTGCACCAGTCGCCGCAGTACCGCCATCGCGGTTTCTTCCAGCGGGTCCGCCATCCGGTGCTGGGTGACGCGGCGTATCCCACGGTGCCGTATGCGTTCAGCGCATCGCCCGCCCGGATCACCGGCGCCGCACCGCGGCTCGGCGAACACACCCGCGCGGTCATGGACAGCATCGACGCTCCGCGCACCCGGCCGGCGGTCAGGCCGGCCCAACTCAAGCCACCCAAGAACCCGCGGGGTGGGCCGCTGGAAGGGGTGCGCGTCGTCGAGCTCACCAAGGTGTGGGCCGGCCCGTACGCCGGAAAGCTGCTGGCGATGCTAGGCGCCGAAGTCATCAAGATCGAGACGGCCGACAGCCCCGAGGAGATGCGTGCCTACGGCGGCACGGACATCAACCATGCGCCCTACTTCTTGAGCATCAACCCCGAGATCCTCAGCGTTGACCTCGATATCAAATCGGCCGACGGGATGGCACGGCTGCGGGAGCTGATCGCCCGCAGCGATATCGTCCTCAACAACCTGCGCCCCGGCGCCATGGAACGCCAAGGCCTGGGGTACCGACAGCTCACCGAGATCAAGCCCGACATCATCTCGGTGTCGATCAAGATGTGGGGCAACGACGGGCCGCTGGGCCACCAAACCGGTTATGCGCCATGCTTTGCCGCGCTGGCCGGACCGGCAGCGCTGGTCGGCTATCCCGGCGGCCCGCCGCTGGGGACCAGCATGCGCTACGGTGATTCGACGGTCGGGGCCGCCGCGGCCTATGCCGCCGTGGTGGCATTGCTGCATCGCGAGTTCAGCGGCGCAGGGCAATTCGTCGATCTGTCGGCGGTGGAGACGCTCTCCTCGATGATCGGTGACTGCCTGTTGGAGCAGTCGCTGACCGGCCGGCAGCTGGGTCCGGCCGGCAACAACCATCCCGACATGTGCCCGCACGGCTGCTACCCGTGTGCCGACGGCGCTTGGGTCACGGTAGCGATCGCGACCGACGCCGAATGGCTCCGGTTGTGCGAGGCGCTCGACGCCGCGACGCTGGCCGACGATCCCCGCTACGCGACGAGCGATTCGCGACACCGGCACGCCCGGGCGCTCGACGCGGACCTCGCCCGGCTCACCCGAGACCAGGACGCGGAGCGGCTCGCGCAGCGGCTGCGGGCCGCCGGGGTGCCGGCCGCCAAGAGCGCCACTTCGGTGGATGTGATTGGGGATCAACGGTTGTGGGACCGGGAGCTGTACCGGTTCGTCACGGATCACCGCGAAGGTCAGCGGCCGGTGCTCGGGCCGTCCTGGCGGATGGCGCGTTCCCCCGCGCGGATCGTGCGCGGCGCGCCGGACCTCGGCGAGGACACCGACTACGTTTTACACGAGATACTCGGCACGCAACCGACGGGCGGAACATGACGACACTGGCGCGCGCAGCGGCCCTGGTCACCGGCGCCAGCAGCGGCATCGGCGCGGCGACGGCCCGAGCGCTGGCGGCGCAGGGCGCGGCGGTCGCCTTGCTGGCGCGCCGGGCCGACCGGCTGGAGGAGCTGAAGGCCGAGATCGAATCCGTCGGTGGGACAGCGCTGGTCGTGGCGGCCGACGTCACCGATGCCGAACAGGTGGCGTCCGCGGTGCGGCGCACCGTCGCGGAGCTGGGACGCCTCGACATCCTGGTGAACAACGCGGGCCTGATGCAGTCGGCGCCCGCGACCGAGGCGTCGCTGCGTGATTGGGACCAGATGGTGTCGGTCAACGTGCAGGGCGTCCTCTACGCCACGCGCACGGCGCTTCCGCACCTGATCGAGGCGGCCGCCGACGCACCGCGCGGGGTGGCCGATCTGGTCACCATCAGTTCGACCGCCGGCTGGGTCGCGCGGCCGAACACCGGGGTGTATTCGCTGACCAAATTCGGGGTGAACGCCTTCAGCGAGGGCCTTCGCCAAGAGGTGCTGGGTAAGCGGGTCCGGGTCGGGGTGGTGGGTCCCGGAACCGTGGACACCGAGATCTTCAGTCACCTGGCCGAATCGTCGCGGGAGGCGTTCGAACGGCAGACGGCCGGCATGGTCATGCTGCGGCCCGAGGACATCGCTGATGCCGTGTTGTTCATGGTGACGCGCGACCGCCGGGTGGCGGTCAATCACATGTTGGTGCGCTCGGCCGAACAGACCTGGTAACGGCGTGGCTTCGGACTGGGTGATCGGTGACCACCACGGACTGCCGTTCCCGGCCGACCCCGCGTCGTTGCGCAGCGGCGGGGCGGGGTTTTTGACCGAGGCGTTTCGGGCCTCCGGGGTGCTGGATGGCAACGGCGTGGCCCGGATCGGCGACTTCCGCGAGATCAGCGGTGGCAGCACCGGACGCAAGGCGGTGCTGTCGGTCGAATATGAAAGGCCCGCAACGGGTCTGCACACCGACCTGTTCGTTAAGTTTTCCCGCGATTTCCACGACCCGGTGCGCGACCGCGGAAAGACCCAGATGCAGGCCGAGGTTCGGTTCGCCTCCTTGGCGCGAGCGCCCGGATTCCCCATCGCGGTGCCCAGCCCGCAGTTCGCGGACTACCACGGTCCGACCGGTACCGGGATATTGATCACCGAACGAATCCGCTTCGGCACTAACGGGATCGAGCCGCAATACCACAAGTGCCTCGACTACGAGATGCCCAATCCGCTGGAGCATTACCGTGCGCTGCTGACCGCGCTGGCGCGGCTTGCGGGCACGCACCGGTCCGGCCGGCTGCCCGCGGACCAGACCGCGCACTTTCCGCTGGATGTGCAGGCCGCGACGGTGGGGGAGCGGGTGCTGCTACCGGCGGGCAAACTGGAACGGCGGATCGACCGGCTGGCCGAGTTCATCCGTACCCATCCCGGGCTGGTGCCCGCCGGCACCGGCTCACCGGAATTCCTGGCGCGCATGGCCGATGAGGCGCCCCGATTGGCGCAGTATGAAAACACGGTCGCCGATCACCTGGCCGCCGACGCCGACTACGTTGCGCTGTGCCACTGGAACGCCAACATCGACAACGCGTGGTTTTGGCGAGACGCCGACGGCACGCTGCGCTGTGGATTGATGGACTGGGGATGCGTCAGCCAGATGAATCTCGGCATGGCGTTGTGGGGAGCCATGTCCGGCGCCGAAAACGACATGTGGGACACCCATCTCGACGACTTGTTGGAACTATTTGTCGCGGAGTTTCAACGCTATGGCGGTCCGCACCTGGAGCCGGACAGGTTGCGCCGGCACACGCTGCTGTATGCGGCCGTGATGGGTGTGGCCTGGCTGTTGGACGTTCCGGCGTTGCTGCGCAGGCGATTCGACGCCGCGCCGAGCAGCCGCACGGACCCGCGGATCAGGGCCGACGAGAGCGTGCGGGCGCCCCTGCAGATGCTGTCGAACCTGCTGTTGCTGTGGCAGCGGTACCGCATCGGAGACCTGCTCGACGAGGCACTCGCCGAAGGTGTTCGACTGAGCTAGCGCCCGACCTCGGGCGCCGGTCCAGATCATGCTTCAATTCGCCTCCGAAATGTAGTGCTCACGATAAAATCCATCCGCACACAGGAGGATTGAGCTACCAATGATGACTCGTCTGGTTATGGCGGGAATGGCCGCAACCGCCATGTTTGTCGGCATCGGCGCGACCATCGCGCCCCCTGCACAGGCAGGTCCGCCCTACAGGAACTGCAGCGAAGCCCGCAAAGATGGCCGGTACAACATCCCCAGGGGCGATCCCGCTTACCAGCAGAAGCTGGACCGCGACAACGACGGTATTGCTTGCGAGTCGTAGCACTGCCGGTCAGCGCACCTCGGAAAGGCTCCACCGCACCCTGCACTTGCACAACGAGTTTCGTGTGCTACGGCTCACCGTCGTCTCCGTCGCGCAGGAGTTTTTCGGGGTGGTGGAAGGTGTTGGTGCGGGGTTGGCCGGTGTCGAGGTGTGGGGGTGGGATCCATTGGGTGTCGCCGTGGGTGTTTTTTCGGGTGGTCCAGCCGCCGGGGCGTAGTAGGCGGTGGTGGGGGCCGCAGGCGAAGGTGAGGTTGTTGACGTCGGTGGTGTGGCACTTGCTGTAGTCGGTGACGTGGATGCTCCTATGCAGCGTCAAGTGTGTCGAGTGATGGGTTGAGGTCGGCTTGGAGGGCTCGGTAGAGCTCG
>NZ_LZKV01000120.1:0-63123 GCF_001672995.1 Mycobacterium sp. 1482292.6
GCGATGAGGAGGAGTGGCGCGATGACCGCGCCGGCGACGATGCAGAGCACAGCGATGAGGAGGAGTGGCGCGATGACTTTGTCGGAGGGGCATGCCGCGCGCGCGTCGACGGGCAACGGCGACGCCAGATTCGGCGAGGCGCCGCTTGCCCAGACCGTGGCCGCCGCTGCCGCCATGCGGCGCCTGAGTTCGCTGCTGGTGTCCCTCGAGCACCCACACCCCGCGGTGGACGCCATGCTGGAGAAATTCGCCGAGTGGGAAGGCGAGCTGGTCGCCGCGGCGCCCGCGGACAACGCACCGCGCATCGGCGAATTGCCCGACGATCCGCGCCGCGTCTACCTCAACCACGCGACCGACATCGGTGCATACAACCCGTGCTTTCCGGAGTACCGGTTCGACGGACTCGACGCCGAGAACGCTACGGGCACTGTCGAATTCCCCCTGGTGTACGAAGGGCCGCCGGGCCTGGTGCACGGCGGCTTCCTGGGCGTCTTCTTCGACTGCGTCATCCAGCACCACAATTGCGTCACCGGCCTGTCCGGCAAGACACGATCCCTGGTCGTAACCTTCCGCCGGCCGACCCCGGTGTTGACCGAGCTGCGCTTCGACATAGCCCGCACGGAGGGTGAACGCGGCATCACGTCGACCGGGCGGCTGTCGCTTCACGACGAAGTCCTCTGTACCGGCGAGGTCAACACGTTGGCGTCACGGCCGGAAAAGCTTGCCGGATCGCGGTTCGGCAGGCGCCGAAAGGAGTCCGATACATGACCGCCTCGAGCACCTCTGACGATCGCGTGCTCTTCGACATCGATCCCGATCGGCGCATCGCGACCATCACGTTGAACAATCCCCAACAACGCAACTCCTATGACGCGGCAATGCGTGAGGCCGTCGCCCGATGCCTTGATCAGGTGGCCGAGGACGACGACCTGACGGTGGTGCTACTGCGCGGGGCGGAGGGGGTGTTCTCCACCGGTGCGGACATGAACAACGCCTACGGATGGTACGGCTCGTCCGCGCCACCGGACCAGGCGGCCGGTGCCGACCGGGCCGCCAAACGTCGCCCCAGCCAGCGGCGACGACTTACGGTGGACCGCAAGTCTTTTGGCTTCTACCACAATTTCATGGGATTCCCGAAGGTGACGGTCGGGGAGATCGCCGGTTACGCGCTCGGCGGCGGTTTCGAGATGGCGTTGATGACCGACATCTCGGTCATCGCGCGTGACACCAAGATCGGCATGCCCGCGACACGGTTCCTGGGCCCCGCCCTCGGCAGCCTGCACATGTTCTTTCACCGGCTCGGCCCGGTGCTGGCCCGGCGCCTGCTGTTGACCGGCGACATCATCGAGGCGGGCGAGATCGAGCACCTGGGAATCTTCACCGACACCTGCGCACCCGGCGCGGTGACGGCCCGCGCGCGCTACTGGGCCGAGAAGGCGGCGAAGATGCCCGCCGACGGGGTCGTCATCGCCAAGGAGGCATTCCGGCTGGTCGAGCAGAGCCAGGCGTATCAGGGCGAAGAGGTCGCCAGCTATCTGTTCCACGCGCTCGGCACCAACCTGCAATTCGGGCCGGGCGAATTCAACTTCGTCAAGACCCGCGCGCAGCACGGCGCCAGGGAGGCGTTCCGGTTACGCGACGAGCACTTCCACGTCCCGGAACCCGAGGGCTGACAAGCCCTTTCGGGGCGCTAGCGAGCCGCTGTCGCCTTGGTCCGGCCCCGGGCCGGCGCCGACTTGGCCGGCTTGCGCTGCCGCGACGGCGCCGCCTTGCCGCCCTTGGATCCGTTGCTCTCGTCGATCAGCCGGCTGGCGTGATCGAGGATGCAGGTGAGTCCGTATTCGAAATTCGTTTCGTCGGGGGCGCCGATGCGGTGGCCTATCCCGGTCACCTGAGCGAGCAGCGGCGTCTTCTCCGGGTCGATCGCAACCGCGTCCTCGATGGCCCGGGGACCGACGTCCGAGGACTGGTTCTTTTCGTAGAGCCGTTGCAGCACCACTGAACCGCGCACGTGCACCGAAATCGCCGAATAGGTGTCGAAGGCATCCTCCGGCGACAGCCCGGCCTGCACCAGATTGGCGACCGCCTTTTCCATCTCCTGAGCGCCCATCCGCGCCGCCTTCGGCGAAAGCGCGGCTCGAATCAAAATCAGGTCGCACAGAATTGGGTTGCCCATGAACGTCTTACGCATCAAGCGCGCGTGGTTGGCCAAGGTCTCACGCCAGTCGCTGGCCTCGACATAGGGCGTGGCGAACACGTACTTGCTCAGCGCGCGGTCGGTCATCGCGTTGAGCAGGTCGTCCTTCTTGCGGAAGTACCAGTAGATGCTCGTCACACCCACGCCGAGATGTTTGCCGAGCAGCGGCATGCTCAGGTTGTCGATCGACACCTGCTCCGCGAGTTCGAATGCGCCGCTGATGATGTCGTCGGGATTGATGGACCCGCGTTCGCGTCGTTGACGCTTATCGGCGGTTGCCTGTTTTGCCACTACGGGCACCTCCATCAAAATCCGTTCCGGGTATGCGGTCTGGCAGCCGTGCTGCCGGTACGATTGAATTTACCGGCACTTCTTTTTTGACCTGCGTATACGCCTTCGTGTCACATTATCCCTCTGCTACTGTAATACCTATCGTAGGCTTTTTGGTAAAGCGGCTGGACAGGCGAAAATGACCAGACTGGGGCTACGGATTACGCAATGGATCTAGGGCTGGCGAATGCCACGGCGGTGGTAGTCGGCGGTAGCCGCGGCATGGGATTGGCAACGGCGCGCTGCTTCGCCGACGAAGGCACCCGGGTCGCGGTGATAGGCCGCAGCCGCGACGCCCTGGACGCCGCGGTGACCGATCTCACGCAGCGCGGTAGCCCGGACGCGATCGGATTGACGGCGGACATCGGGGACGACGGTGCGGTGAGCGAGGTGTTCGGCGAGCTCGCCCGGCGATGGGACGGCGAACTCAACGCGCTGGTTATCACGGTGGGACCGGGCGCGGCCGGCACGTTCGAGCAGCTGACCGACGACCAGTGGCGGCAATCCGTCGAAGACGGCGTGCTGGGAATGGTGCGCTGCGTCCGCGCGGCGCTTCCGCTGTTGCGCAAGGCGCAATGGGCCCGGATCGTGAACTTCTCCGCACACTCGACGCAGCGGCAAAGCGTCATGCTGCCCGCCTACACGGCGGCGAAGTCGATGCTGACCAGCGTGTCGAAAAACCTGTCTCTGCTGCTGGCCAAGGACGAGATCATGGTCAACGTGGTGTCGCCGGGCAGCATCGCATCGGAATCGCTGATCGGCTGGGCGAATTCGGTGGGGGTCGACGGCAATGACCCTTACGCCCTGATGGACGCCATCGGCAAGCATTTCGGTCATCCGGCGCACATGCCGCGTGCGGGCTTGCCGGAGGAAATCGGCCCGGTCGCCGCGTTCCTCGCCTCGCGGCGCAACTCCTACATGACCGGCGCCAACATCAACGTCGACGGCGGTTCGGACTTCACCTGACGACGGGTCGAAGAAATCGATTGGCAGACAAAAGGAGTCGATTGTGGCTACGGCAGCGGAGGCGCGGGCGTGGGCGTCGGGCGCATTGCGGGGGATCGGTGACTCCCTTTACACGCCGTTCTGCGGCACCGACGGCGATGACATCGACTGGGAGGCCTATCGGACGCTGGTGCGCTATTGCGTCGGTGATCTGGGGCATCCGATGTTGTGGTGTACCAGCGGGATCGCGGAGTTCTGGTCGCTGACCATCGAGGAACGCAAACGCCTGCTGGAGGTGGCCGTCGAGGAAGCGCGCGGCATCAATCCCGACGTGGTGGTGCAGGCGTGCACGGCGGCGATGTCGGCGAAGGACTGCCTGGACCTGACGCTGCACGCGCAGGAGGCGGGGGCCGACATCGCCTACATCCAAACGCCGATGATGGAGGCGCACGGGGGTGACGGCGTGCTGCGCTTTTTCAAATACGTGGCGGCGCGGACGGATATCGCCCTGGGCATGTTCAACTCGCCGTCCTCGGGTTACGTCTTGACGCCCGCCGAGAGCGCCCGGATCTACGACGAAGTTCCCGCGGTGTGCGCGACCAAGGAAGGCGCCTTCCGGCCGGCGAGCAGCCGGATGCTGCATGAGCTGGCGCCCGGCCTCGCGGTGTGGGAATGCGACAAGACCGTCTACCGGGCCGGCTGGCTGCGCGACGGGATCGTCTGTCCGGCGCAATTGGGTACCGCCGGCTACCTTTTCGAGACGCCCACCCGGCGACTGTTCTCCGAATACTGGGATCTCATCCAGAGCGACAAACTCGTCGAGGCCATGGACTACGGCCGTGAGTCGGGCTTGGACCAGTTCGACCTCGACGTCGGATCCTGGTGGACCTGTTACCCCGGCCGCGCGGATTACTTCACCCACTGGGGCGGCGCATTCAAGTACGCCGCATCGCTGCTGGGCCTGCCCATCGGCGCGTATCCGCACTCCCGCCCCCCGCAGGCCGAGCTGCCCGCCGAGGCGAAAGCCCAGATCGAAAACGCCTACCAGCGGTTGGGCCTGCTGGAAACCGCGTTGCGGTAGCAGGGTTTACGCAGCGAAGCGGGCCCGGTCAGTGACCGGGCCCGCTCGACTAGCTGACCGTTTACTGCTGCTCGGCCCGCTCGCGCTCCTCGTAGGCCTTGGCCTTGCCGCGGGCTTTCTCGGCGGCGGCTTCCTTCTTGCCGGCGTTGCGCTGCGCTTCCGCCTTGTCCTGCTGAGCCTTGCCCTCTTCGGCCAGGCTGTCATTGCCGATGATGATCCCGATGACCTGCTTGGTCTTCCCGAGGGCATCCTCGACGATGCCACGGACGAGTTCGATCGGACCACTCTTGACGTCAACCATTGCGTCTACCTCCCTTGTCGACTGGCTGGCTTGTTCCGGGATTCCCGATCGCGCGGCCGACGCAAACGTGGCAGCAACGTGTCCCACACCACAACATTTAAGTCTTGCCACGTCGGCGGCCGGTTGCCGCCGAAAATTCATTTCCGGCACCCGATTCGGCGGTTACGACCGCGTCAAAATCGTCGCCCGCCGGGCCGTCGACCCGCGGGCGCCCGAGTCGGCGTCGCGGTGCGTGAAACCGCTGTTTAGTCGGGGTTTCGCCGCCGGATCGCGGCAGTTGTGGAATGCAGTACCGATAGGTATACAGTATGGGTACAAACTCGCCAGTCGATCAGCTATGAGGGGACGGTCTGATGAGCGCCGCCGACCGCGTGGTCACCGATGCGGCGGTGCTGTATGAGACCACTGAAACCGGTGTGGCGGTTCTGACGTTCAATCGCCCGGATCGGCTCAACGCCTGGGGCCCCGACATCGCCGCCGGGTTTTATGCGGCGATCGATCGCGCCGAACAGGATCCGGCCGTCCGGGTCATCGTGTTGACCGGCCGGGGCCGGGGGTTTTGCGCGGGCGCGTATTTGGGCGCGCCAAGTTCGGCACCCGGCTATGGCGAGACGATGGAGAAGGCCGGTCAGACGAATCTGGCCGAGTTGGTCGGGGAGCGCCCGCCGCACTTTGTGACGACGTTGCGCAAGCCCGTCATCGCGGCCGTCAACGGGGCGTGTGTCGGCATCGGGTTGACCCAGGCGCTGATGTGCGATGTCCGGTTCGCGGCCGCCGGCGCGAAGTTCGGCGCGGTGTTCGCGCGTCGGGGTCTGATCGCGGAGTTCGGCATCTCTTGGATACTGCCGCGGCTGACCAGCTGGGGCGTCGCCCTCGATCTGTTGCTGAGCGGGCGGACGTTTCTCGCCGAGGAGGCGGCCGAGTTGGGTCTGGTCAAAGAGGTTGTCGCGCCGGACGATTTGATGAAGCGCGCGCTGGAATACGCCGAGGACATCGCCGCGAATTGCTCCCCGGCGTCGATGGCGGTGATCAAGAGGCAGGTATACGGCGACGCGACCCGCGACGTCGAGCAGGCCAATTCGCTCGCCGAAGTTTTGTTGCACGAGGCGATGCCGCGCCCCGATGTCATCGAGGGCATCACCAGTTTTCTCGAGAAGCGGCCGCCGCAATTCCCGTCGCTCGATTCGACCGACGCTTAGTGTTCGCCGGTAATGGCGGAAAGGATGATCATGGCTGAGTTGGGTTACCAGGCGATCGACGTCGACAATCACTACTACGAGCCGCTGGACTCGTTCACCCGCTATCTGGACAAGAAGTTCAGGGGGCGGGGCGTCCAGATGGTCAACGAGGGCAAGCGGACCTGGGCCGTGATCGGCGGCCGCATCAACCATTTCATCCCCAACCCCACCTTCGACCCGATCATCGTGCCGGGTTGCCTCGACCTGCTCTTCCGCGGCGAGATCCCCGACGGGGTCGATCCGGCCTCGCTGATGAAGGTCGAGCGGCTGGCGGAACACCCCGAGTATCAGAACCGCGACGCCCGGATCGCGGTGATGGACACCCAGGACATCGAGACGGTGTTCATGCTGCCGACGTTCGGATGCGGAGTCGAGGAGGCGCTCAAGCACGACATCGAGGCGACGATGGCGTCGGTGCACGCGTTCAATCTGTGGCTCGACGAGGACTGGGGCTTCGACCGTCCCGATCACCGAATCATTGCCGCACCGATCATCTCGCTGGCCGACCCGGACAAGGCCATCGAAGAGGTGGAGTTCGTGCTCGCGCGCGGCGCCAAGCTGGTGCTGGTGCGCCCGGCGCCGGTGCCCGGCTTGGTCAAGCCGCGGTCGCTGGGCGATCGCAGCCACGACCCGGTCTGGGCGCGGCTGGCCGAGGCAGGGGTGCCGGTCGGATTCCACCTGTCCGACAGCGGCTATCTGCACATCGCGGCGGCCTGGGGCGGCAAAGCGACGTTCGAGGGCTTCGGCGCCAAGGATCCGCTGGATCAGGTGCTGCTCGACGACCGCGCCATTCACGACACGATGGCGTCGATGATCGTGCACGGCGTGTTCACCCGTCACCCGAAACTCAAGGCGGTCAGCATCGAGAACGGCTCGTACTTCGTGCACCGGCTGATCAAGCGATTGAAGAAGGCGGCCAACACCCAACCCCAGTACTTCCCCGAGGACCCGGTGGAGCAGTTGCGCAACAACGTCTGGATCGCGCCCTACTACGAGGACGATCTGGCCGACCTCGCCGGCGCCATCGGCGTCGACAAGATCCTGTTCGGTTCCGACTGGCCGCACGGGGAAGGCCTCGAATCGCCGGTGTCGTTCGCCGAGGAGCTAAAGGGCTTCAGCGAGTCCGACGTTCGAAAGATCATGCGGGACAATGCGTTAGACTTGCTCGGCGTCCAAGTCGGCTCGGCCGCTTGACCTCCCTTGATCACCCGAGGCCGGCTACACCAGTGAGCGAATGGACCATAGGGGCGGTTCTCGACGAAATCGCCCACGTCGTCGGGGACCGGACGATGACGGTATGCGGCGGCCGCCGCAGCACCTTTCGCGAGTCGGCCGAGCGCACCCGCCGGCTGGCAAACTTCCTGGCGGGCAACGGATTAGGGGCACATCGGGAGCGCGCGACGCTGCAGAACTGGGAATGCGGGCAGGACCGGGTGGCGCTGGTCATGCACAACGACCTGTACCCGGACATGGTCATCGGCTGCCTCAAGGCCCGCACCGTCCCGGTGAACATCAACTACTACTACACGCCGAACGAGGTCCGCGAGCTGCTCGACTACGTCAAGCCCCGAGCGGTCATCTACCACCGCGGGCTGGGCGCGAAATTCGCCGACGTGCTCACGGATGCCGGCGTCGACCTGTTGGTGTCCGTGGATGACGGCAGCGGCGCTGCGGAACTGTCGGGCGCGGTGTCGTTGGATGACGCACTGGCGCAAGGGGATACCGGCCGGGGGGTGACGGCGTCCCCGGACGATCTGCTGATGATCTGCACCGGCGGCACCACTGGTCGGCCCAAGGGCGTGCTGTGGCGACAGTCCGACATCTATGTGTCCTCCATGGTGGGGGCCGATCATGCCTGCGCGGAAGAGATCCACGACAAGGTGCGCGGTAACGCCGGTGCGCCATGGTTCGCCGTCTCGCCGTTGATGCACGCGGCCGGCATGTGGACGGCCTTCTCGGCGATCATGGCCGGCACCACCGTGGTGATGTATGACACCGGCCGCAAGCTCGAACCGCGATTGGTGTGGGAGACCGCGCAGCGCGAAAAGGTCGGCCTGATGACCATGGTGGGGGATGCCTACGCCGCGCCACTGGTGGCCGAGCTGCAGGGCGGCTTCTACGACTTGTCCTCGCTGTACGCCATCGGGACCGGGGGCGCCGCAACGAATCCCAAGTATCAACAAGCCCTGCTGGAGCTGTTACCCCACATCACCCTCATCAACGGTTACGGCTCATCGGAGACCGGGAACATGGGCTTCGGCCACAGCCGGCGCGGCTCCCAGGCCGACACCTTCACGCTGCGCGAAGGCGGCTTGGTGCTTTCCGAGGACTACAGCCACTTCCTCTCCCCCGGCGAGCCGGAAGTGGGCTGGGTCGCCCGGGAAGGGCGAATACCGTTGGGCTACTTTGACGATCCCGACGCCACCCGCAAGACCTTCCCCGAGATCGACGGCAAGCGAGTGGTGATCTCGGGTGACCGCGCCGCACTGGAAGCCGACGGCGCGTTGCGGTTGTACGGCCGCGACTCGCTGGTGGTCAACACCGGCGGCGAGAAGGTCTTCGTCGAGGAGGTCGAAGAGGTGCTGCGCGCCCACCCGGCGGTCGCCGACGCGCTGGTGGTCGGCCGGCCCAGCGAGCGCTGGGGCGAAGAGCTGGTCGCGCTCGTCGAACTGCGCGACGGCGCCACCGGAACCGCCGAGGAGCTCCACACGCTGTGCACGTCGCGACTGGCGCGGTTCAAGGCGCCCAAGGAGTTCCTCGTCGTCGAGCGGGTTCAGCGCTTGGGCAACGGGAAGGCCGATTACCGTTGGGCGAAACGTCACGCAACAGCAAAGGCGCCGATGTCGACATGAAAGCTATCGATTGCCTGGTCAACGTGCACTTCGGCGAGACCGAGCAGCAGCCGACCTGGATGCTCAAGGTGCGGGACGACTACTTCAAGGGGCCGGAGTCCATGTTCGCACCGGTCGAGTTGTCGAAGCTGCTCGAGGAGATGGACGCCCAGGGTGTGCGCAAGGCGATCTTGATGGACAACCTGGCCACGCCGTCGGTGACCGCGCGCAAATTCGTCGAGGAGAAGCCCGACCGGTTCGCCCTGGCGATGGGTGGGGTCAACCTGTTGCGCCCGATGCCGTCCCTGCGTGAGTTGTCCGCCATCGTCGACGACCTGCCCGTCGCCTATGCCGCTGTGGGACCGAGCTTTTGGGGCGACGGCCAATACCCGCCCAGCGATGCCGTCTATTACCCGCTGTACACCAAGTGCGCCGAGCTCGAGCTGCCACTGTGTATCAACACCGGCATCCCCGGACCACCCATCCCCGGGGAGGTGCAGAATCCGATCCACCTCGACCGGGTCTGCGTGCGATTCCCGGAGTTGAAGCTGTGCATGATTCACGGCGCGGACCCGTGGTGGGACATCGCGATCAGGCTGTTGATCAAATATGCCAACCTGCGGTTGATGACGTCGGCGTGGTCGCCGAAACGGTTGCCGGAGAGCCTGTTGCACTACATGCGGACCCGCGGGCCGGACAAGGTGATCTTCGCTTCCGACTGGCCGGTGCTCAAAATGCACCGCGTGGTTCCCGAAGCGGCCGGGCTGGACCTGCCGGCCCACGTGCTCGACAACTATCTCTACAACAATGCCCAAGAATTCTTCTTCGGTGGCCAGGAGGAAGGCTGAGGATGGACCGCTATGAACTACGTAGGCTCGACTACAGCCTGACGTCGGATCACGAGGCGTTGCAGGCCGCCTACCGCGATTTCTTCAAGACGCATTGTTCGATCGAAACCGTGCGCGCCGCGGAGGAAACCGGCTTCGACAAGAATCTGTGGGAACGGTTGTGCGCCATGGGCGCAACGACCATGGCGGTGCCCGAGTACGCGGGCGGGGACGGGGCGACGCTCGTCGACCTGACCCTGGTGGCCGAGGAGATCGGCCGGTCGCTGGCGCCGGTACCGTGGATCGACCAGGTTTGCACCGCACGGCTGCTCGCGCGCCTCGGCGCGGTCGAACCCGATGTGGTCCACGGCAAGCGACTCGCGGCCTTCGACCCGCAGCACGACAGCGCCGCCGGGGCGCGGCTTTTGCCCACCGGGTCGATCGCCGACCAGATCATCGTGCGCGACGGCGACGACGTCGTCGCGCTGACGTTCGGCACGCGCCCGACCAAGGTGGACAACATCGGCCGGCTGCCGATGGCCTGGGTGGATCCCGCGTCCGCCGATACCCGCACCGTGCTGGCCGGCGGATCCGAGGCGCTGGCCGAATATCAACGGGCGCTGGATGAGTGGCGGGTGCTGAGCGCGGCGGCGTTGGTGGGCCTGGTGGAGGAGACCATGACCATCGCCGCCGAATTCGCCAAGACCCGCTACACGTTGGGCGTGCCGATTTCGACGCTGCAGGGCATCTCGCATCCGCTGGCCAACATCGCGATCACCGTGCAGGGCGGTCGCAACCTGGCGCGGCGCGCGGCCTGGTTCCTGGACAACGAGCCGCACGAGCGCCCGGAGCTGGCGCCCTCGGCGTTCGTGTTCATGGCCGAGGAGGCGGCGAAGGCCGCGACCATGGCGGTGCATATCCAAGGGGGACTTGGCGTTTCGGCGGAGGCCGCCGCGACGGCATATCTGGTGCGAGCCCGTGGCTGGGCATTGGCCGGCGGGGATCCCGGCGCCAGCGCCAAGTATGTCGGCGAGCTGGTCGCCGCGCGCGAAAGTGGAAAGGGCGCCTAAGTGGATTTCTCACGAGTCACGCTGTCCGACGACGATCAGCGGTTCCTCGAAGAAGCGCGCGACTTCCTGCGCACGCATGTGACCGAGGACGTCAAGCGCAGGGACCGCGAAACGGGTGACAACTTCGACGAAGGAGTGCACCTGGCATTGGGCGCCGCCGGTTACCTCGAACGCGAATGGAAGTCGGAGGCCGACGGCGGCTTCAGCAGGGTGCGTCGGCGCATCTGGGAACTGGAGAAACGGCGCGCGCACGTGCCCTGGGTGACCTGGGGCACCACCGCCATGGTGGCCCGCTCGGTCGCGAAGTTCGGCTCGGCCGAACTGCGGGACGAGGTGTTGCCGGGCGTGTTCAGCGGGCATGTCCGGCTATGCCTGGGCTACACCGAACCCGAGGGCGGGTCCGACATCGCCACCTGCAAGACCCGCGCGGTGCGTGACGGCTCGGGAGATGGGGGCTGGATTATCAACGGTTCCAAGATGTTCACCACCGGCGCGCACAACTGCCAGTTCGTCTTCCTCATCACCAACACCGACCCGGGTGCGCAGAAGCACAAGAGCCTCACGATGTTCCTGGTTCCGCTGAACTCCCCGGGCATCGAGATCCAGGGCATCCGCACCGTCGACGGCGACCGCACCAACATCGTCTACTACAGCGACGTGCGCGTCGACGACAAGTATCGCCTGGGCGACGTGAACGCGGGCTGGACGGTGTTGCGCGAGCCCCTCAACACCGAGCACGGGGCGGTCGCGGCCGCACCGGACGGGCTGCAAGACGTGTCGATCATGATGCACCAGGCCGGTTTCATGGCCGACGCGCTGGACAAGGCGGCGGCCAAAGTAACGCAGCCAGACCCGAACGGGCGCAGGCTTATCGACGACGCCGCGGTGGCCTATCGCCTGGGCCGCAGCGCCGCGCGGATGGAAGCCTCCCTGAGCGCGCCCAGCATCTTCGGACGCGTCGCGCTGGCCCAGACGATGCGTGACATCTCCCCGGATCTGATGGACATCCTGGGCACGGCGTCGACGCTGCCCGTCGGCACCGACGGGGCGGACGACGGCGCCGCCGAGTACGTGTACCGGTTCGCGCCGCTGGTCGGGATCTATGGCGGCACCCTCGAGGTGTTCCGCAACATGATCGCGCAGTACGTGCTGGGTCTGGGCAAGCCGGCGTACGCGCCCGTCGCGCAGAAAGCCTCGTAGCCGCGGCTAGCGCTTCGCACCAGCGAAATCCAATGTGAGGCTAGGGCTTTGGGTGTGAATTTGCGGCGGGGTTTGCCGGCGCGTCGTCGCCCGGTAATGACACTCAAAGCCGAGGATTAACACTCGACGCGCCCCCGGCTTGCCGACGCCGTTGCTTCCTGCCGTCGAGTTAGGTTACCCTAACTTCGATGGAAGGAGGTCTGATGGCGACAACATGGGTGGGCGCGCTGCTGCGGAAAAGGCGCGATCCGGGACCGTCCCCCTTTCCGCATCAAGCGACGTTTCTTCTGGACAATCCAGTTCGGCGAGCGCTGATGCCGCCCCGGCGCATCATCGACGCCTTGGACCTGACCGGCACCGAGCGGGTTCTCGAACTCGGACCGGGCCCGGGTTTCTTCAGCGTCGAGATCGCTCGCCAGCTCACCGATGGCAGGCTCGACTTGTTCGACCTCCAGCCGGAAATGCTGGAGAAGGCTCGGCGCCGACTCGAGCGGGCCGGCTTCGTTGATGTCGGCTTCACCAGTGGGCAGGCAAGCGAGCAATTCCCGTTCCCCGACAACGCTTTTGATGTGGCGTTTCTGGCGGCGGTGATAGGGGAGGTGCCCGACCAGCCAGGCATGCTTACGCTCGCTGCACCGCGTCTTGAGGCCAGGTGGCCGACTTGTTTTCGTGGAGATGCCGTCCGATCCCGACCGGCTGAGCGTGCCGCAGTTGCGCGACCTCGCCGAACCGGCGGGCTTCGAGTTCACCCACGCAACAGGAAACCGCAGGGAAGACGTCGTGCACTTTCGCGCGGTCGCGCAGAAAGCCTCTTGACGCCGTCAGGTCGTGAGGATGGTCGCCGCGGCGGTGCCCGGCGCGCCGTAGAGCTGCGTGAATCCCACCTTGGGGTTGCCGGGCACCTGACGATCGCCCGCCTCACCGCGGAGCTGGCGCACGATCTCGTGGATCTGCCGCAAACCGGAGGCGCCGATGGGCTCGCCGTTGGCGATCAGCCCGCCGTCGGTGTTGACCGGCATCGCACCGTTGATCTCGGTGGCGCCGTCGGCCAGTAGCTTCTCCTGATCGCCGTGCTCGCAGAACCCGCACTCGGCCATGTGAATGATCTCGGCGCCGGCGTCGGTGTCCTGCAACTGGATCACGTCGACATCGTCGGGGGCGATGCCCGCCTTCTCGAAGGCGGTGCGGGCGGCGTAAACCGTTGGGGCCACGTCTTCTTCGACCGGGGCGCACGTGGTGTTCACCTCGTAGGCTCCGTAGCGGCGGGTGCGGACCTCCACCGCCCGCAGGTAGACGGGCTTGGAGGTGTAGCGGTGCGCGATGTCCGCCCGGCACATGACCACGGCGGCGGCGCCCTCGTCGGGCGCGCAGAACATGTACTGGGTCAGCGGATAATTGAGCATCGTCGAGTTGAGGATGTCTTCCTCGGAGATCGGCTTGCGGCGAAAGGCGTTGGGATTCATGGCCCCGTTGCGGAAGTTCTTGGCCGCGACCTTGGCCAGGGTCTGCTGCGAGATGCCGTGGTCGTGCAGGTAACGGTTGGCTTTCATGCCGAAGAACTGGGTGGTCAGATACTGCCCGTTCTGCGCATACCAGCGCGGCATGCCGACCAGGGCGGGGTCTTCGGTGAACGCGCCGCGCGGGTGCTTGTCCAGTCCGATGGCGATGCCGATGTCGTAGTCGCCCAGTCGGATACCGTCGGCGCACGCCTTGGCCGCGCTGGCCGCGGTCGCGCACGCGTTGAACACGTTGGTGAACGGGATGCCGGTCAGCCCGACCATGCCGACGATCGCGTCCGGGTTGGCCACCGTCCAGCTGCCGCCGGTGGCGAATTGGACGTCGCGCCAAGCGATACCGGCGTCGGCGACAGCGGCGTGGATCGCGTCGACGCCCATCTGCATCGCCGACTTGCCCTCGAAGCGCCCGAACGGGTGTAAGCCCACGCCGATGATGGCGACATCATTCACGCCGCGCCACTCCTCACGCAATAGCTCCTGCATTCTTGAGTTCGTCGATCCGGTCCCAGTCCATGCCGAGCTCCATCAGGACCAGCTCGGTGTGCTCGCTGGCCTGCGGCGCCCGCGTCGTCGTCAACGGCTCGTGGTTGAACTGGACGGGGCCGCGGACCACGCGGAACGGCTTGCCGCCGCCGGCGAGCTCGACTTCGGCGATCATGTCGTTGGCGATCGCCTGCTCGTCGTCGACCAGGTCGATGAGGCTCTGGAACGGCGCCCATTGGCCCTTCATGGTCTTAAGGTGTTGTCGCCAATAGGCAAAGGGCTTGGCGGCGAAAGCTTTTGCGATCAGTTCGGCGGCGGCGTCGGCGTTCTGGATCAGCGGGAGCACGTCGGAGAAGCGGGGATCGTCGGCCGCCTCGGGGATGCCCAGGTGTTCGAACGTGTCGCGGATCAGCCCGGTCGGGCTGATGATGCACAGGTTGATCGTGCCGCCGTCGGACGTTTCGTAGTTGCCCATGAAGGGATTCACCGACGGCGCGCCGGAACCCGGCATGGGGGTGCGCATGACCTCGCCGGTCTCCATGCCCTGCGTCACGCTGGCGCCGGCCGCCCACCAGGCAGTGCTCAGCAGCGACACGTCGAGCTCGACGGCCTCACCGGTGCGCTCGCGATGCAGCAGCGCGGCCGAGATGCCACCGGCGATGAACATGCCGCCGATCGAATCGCCGAACGCGGGAATGCCTTGTCCCAGTGCGTCGCCCAGCTCCTCGGGGGTCAGGGCGTACCCGATGCCGCTGCGCGTCCAGAACGCCGTGCCGTCATAGCCGCCGGTGTCACGCTCGGCGCCTTTGTCGCCGTAGGCCGAGCCACGGGCGTACACGATGTTCGGGTTCACCGCCCGAATGTGCTCCACGTCGAACTTGTGCTTCTGGCGCTGCGCGGGCATGTAGTTGGTGAGGAACACGTCCGCGGTTTTGGCGAGCTCGTAGATGACCTCCTGACCGCCGGGCGTGGAGACGTCGATGCCGACGCTGCGTTTGCCGCGGTTGGGATGTTCCATCAGCGGGTGTCGTTCCGGATCGACTTGAATGCCACCCATATTCAAGAACCCGCGCTGGGTGTCGCCGCGGGCCGGGTGTTCGACTTTGATGACGTCCGCTCCCCAGTCGGCCAGGATGGCTCCCGCCGCCGGAACGAAGGTGAACTGCGCAAGCTCCAAGACCCGAAAGCCCGACATGACTTTGACCATTTTGCCGACCCTACTTCGCGTCGAACGTCACCGGAAGCGCATTCGGGGACCGGAAGGGCTGACCGTGGATGTGCGGGTCATCATCGGTCAACAGGGTGAGGTTGGTCAGCCGGTTCAGCAGGCATTCCATCGCGACGCGTGTTTCCAGCCGCGCCAGATGCAAACCCAGGCAGGTGTGCTCTCCGGCGGCGAACGAGATGTGGGGCGTGTGCTTGCGGAAGATGTCGAACTCTTCGGCGCGGTCCCAGCGCCGCTCGTCGCGGTTCGCCGAACCGATGCACACCCCGATCACCGAACGGGCCGGAATCTGCACGCCTTCCAACTCGGTGTCTTCGGTCGTGAAGCGTTGCACGGTGGTCAGCGGTGTCTCGTAGCGCAGCCCTTCCTCGATGGCCGGTGCCAGCAGCTCGCGGTCGGCTTGCAGCGCGGCGAACTGCTCCGGGTGGGTGAGCAGCAGATACAGCAGGTTCCCCGAGGAGCGGTAGGTGGTCTCCAGGCCGGCGGGCAGCAGCAGCCGCAGGAACGAATAAATCGCTTCGTCGGTGAGCTTTTCGCCGTCGATCTCCGCGGTGACCAGGTCGCCGATGATGTCCTCGGTGGGCTTGGACTTGCGCTGTTCGATCTGCTCGACGAAATAGTCCTTGAGCGCCGTCGAAGCCTCGAAGGCGCGTTCGTAGTTGACGTGGTAGCTGATCAACTGCACGGCGCGGGTGTGAAACATCGGCAGGTCTTCGTCGGGCAACCCGAGCAGCCGGGCGATGACCCGGGTGGGAAACTCGAACGTGAACTGCCGGACCAGGTCGGCTGTGCCGGTTCCGATGAACTCGTCGATCAGGGCATTGCAGATCGGCCGCACGATGGTCGGCTCCCAGCGGGCCAGCGCCTTGGATTTGAAGGCCGCGGACACCAGGTTGCGGTGTTCACGGTGCTTCTTGCCCTCCATCGCCAGAATCGTCGGCCCCATGAACAGGCCGATGGTCTTGTCGTACGGCTTGGAGCTGAACACCCGGCCGTCCCGGAACACCGTGTTGACGGCGTCGAACGACATCGCGGAGTACTCCTGCTTGGGCAGCAGCGACTCCGGGGTCTTGGAATAGTCCATCACCGTGCCGGCGAACACGCCGGCCTCCCGCCGTTTGCGGGCAAAGAACGGGTAGGGGTCTCGCAGGCTGACGGTTTCGTCGCCGGCACCGGCGGCGGTGTGAACGTTGGTCGTCACCTGATCTCCAGCATCTTGATCTCAGCACGATCGAACACTTCTTCGTAAGATCGTACTGTAATTATTACAGTAGCAATATGGGCATTACCGGCGAGGTCGCTCGCGGGTTGGATACCGAAGGTGATTCATGAGCACACTCGACGGACACGCTCCCGCCGCACTCGAACGGCGGGTCGCTGAGCTGGGCGCCGTCCTTACGCGGCAGCGCCAGGCGTTCGTGGATGAGGGGCCGCCCGGGCTGGCGGTGCGGCGCAACCGCATCGATCGGTTGATGGCACTCGTGGTGGACCACACCGATGCGTTCGTGGAGGCGATGGCGGCGGACTTCGGCACCCGCTCCAAGGCCGCTACCTTGTTCACCGAGGTCATCGGGATGTTCTCGGTCATCGAGCACACCAGATCCCATGCGGCCCAGTGGATGCGGCCCACCAAGCTGCTGCCGGCCGCGCGGCTGTGCGGACTGCGGGCGGAGGTTCAGCCCTCACCACTCGGGGTGATCGGAATCATCGGGCCGTGGAACTTCCCGCTCAATCTCGTTGTCCTGCCCGCGGCCACCGCGTTCGCGGCCGGCAACCGGGCGATGATCAAGATGTCGGAGGTCACCTCGCATACCGCCGATCTGATGGCCTCGCTGGCACCGGAGTACTTCGACCCCGACGAGTTGCACGTCGTCACCGGTGGTGCCGACGTGGCGGCGGCCTTCGCAGGGTTGCCGTTCGACCATCTCTTCTTCACCGGCTCACCGTCGGTCGGGGCGCTGGTGCAGCGCTCGGCGGCACAGAATCTGGTTCCGGTGACGCTGGAGCTCGGGGGCAAGAACCCCGTCGTCGTCGCACCGGCTGCCGACGTTCGGCGCGCGGCGGCACGGATCGCCCAGGCTCGCATGGTCAACGGGGGCCAGGTCTGCGTGTGCCCCGACTACGTGTTCGTGCCCGAGGAGAAGCTGGAGGCCTTCGTTGACGCCGCGCGACACACCCTGCGGGACATGTTCCCCACGATCGTGGCGAACAAGGACTACTGCTCGAGTGTCAATCAGGCGAATTTCGACCGAGTCGTCGGGCTGATCGAGGATGCGCGGGGCAGGGGTGCCACGGTGGAAACCATTGCGCCGGTGGGGGAGTCGCTGCCGGACCGTGCCTCCCGCAAGATCGCACCCACCATCATCCGTGATGTCGACGACGGCATGAAGATCGCCGGCGAGGAGGTTTTCGGTCCGGTTCTCGTCGTCAAGGCGTATTCGCGGCCGGCCGAGGCCATCGAATACATCAATGCCCGACCGACGCCGCTGGTGGCGTACTGGTACGGACCCGACGATGCCGAATTCCGGGCCTTCGTCCGCAGCACCCGCAGCGGTGGGGTCGCCCGCAATGACTTTGCGGCGCAGATGATCCCGTCGGCGGCGCCGTTCGGGGGAGTGGGCCGCAGCGGGATGGGCGCCTACCACGGCAAGGCCGGTTTCGATGCGTTCAGTCATCACCGCACGGTGGTGGGCAATGACCTGCCCTTCAGCATCACCGGAAGCGCGGCGCCGCCGTTCGGCCGGCCCCTGCGGCTGGGCGCCGAGGTGATGATGCGCATGACACGCGCTCGCACCCGCCGGCGGCTCCGCGGCCACCCGCGCGGCTAGCGAGGTCTAGCGGTCGGCGCGTGCGGATCCCGGGCTGGTCAGCCTCGCGGCGCGGGCCAGCAGGTCCGCGTAGCGCACGCCGAGCAGCCGCGGCATCGCCGCCATCGCCCGCCCGTCGGGGCCGATGAGGATCCGGGCCCGATTCTTCTCCGCGCCACGCAGAATGAGCCGAGCGGCCTTGGCGGGCGAGGTCAGCGCCGTCCGGTCGAAGAGCTTGGCCGCGAGATCGGGATCCTCGGTATCCGAGGTGCGCATGTTCGCGCGGAAGTTGGTCCGCACCACGCCGGGATGCACGCAGTGCACGGTCACCGGACGGCCTTCCATGATCATCTCCTGGCGCAGCGCCTCGGTGAAGCCACGCACCGCGAACTTTGAAGTGCTGTAAGCGCCCTGGTAGGGAATCGCGATGAGACCGAACGCGCTGGACAGGTTCACCAGTCGGGAGGGGCTCCGGGGGGAGCCTGCCTCGATCAGTTGCGGCAGAAAGGCTTTGGTGCCGTTGACGACGCCGCCGACGTTGATGCCCATCAGCCAATCGAAGTCCTTCCAGGACATGTCCGCCACGCCGGCGAACAGGTCGACTCCGGCGTTGTTGAACACCAGCGAGGCGGGCCCGTGTTGCCGGTGCACCTCGTCGGCGAAGCCCAGCACCGCATCCCGGTCGGCGACGTCGACCCGATACGGCGTGACCTGCCCGGGCGGACACCCGGCCTGGGTTTCGGCCAGGCCATTCGGATCGATGTCGGACGCCGCGACGTGCGCGCCTTCTTCGGTCAGTGCCCGCGTCAAGGCGCGGCCGATGCCCGAGCCGGCACCCGTCACCACGGCGACACGGCCTTGGTACTTCATGAGTTCCCTGCCTCCACAATCGCTTTGATCCGACCCACGGACGTCTCGAGGTTCTTTTGCAGATCGCTACGACGATCCCGGACGAACAGGAACAGGCGCTCGAAAACCACAGCGCCGAGCGTCAACGGCACGCACATCCGGAAGGTTTCGGTGAGGCGCGCGGTACCCGCAGTGGTACCGGGTTCGATCAGGTATGTCCATTGCGTCCAGTCGCCGCCCATGGCCTGCACCACGAACGAAAACTTGTGTCCGGGCCACGCGTCGACGACTTCGGCATCCGTCCGCCACCGGCCGAGCCGTCGGCGGTTCCAAGCGCGAAAACGGTTGGGCGACAGCCACGTTGCGCGTCGCGTCTCGGGACTCCACTCGGGGATCCTGGTGACGTCGGCGATCACGGCGTAAACCTGGTCGGCCGACGCGCGCACCTGGGCCGAGGCCGTCAGCGTCTCGTCCTTCTGCAGCAATGACATGGCCTGCGCCCTCCTCAGCGGCTACCGGCGCTGCCGGTCAGCCATTGACCGCCTGCTCGCGCGCCCACCGGTAGTCGGCCTTGCCGGACGGGCTCCGCTCGATGGCCGCGCGGAACACGATCGCTTTGGGGAGCTTGTAGCGCGCCAGCGTCTGCGCGGCGTGGGCCACCAGTTCCGCCGCTTCGGCGCTGGCACCTTCAGCCAGCGCCACCACGGCGACGACCTCCTGGCCCCATCGTTCGCTGGGCCGGCCGGCGACCACCACGTCGGCGACGGCGGGATGTGACGCGATGGCCGTTTCGACCTCCTCGACGAAGATCTTCTCGCCGCCGGAGTTGATGGTCACCGAATCGCGGCCGAGCAACTCGATGGAGCCGTCGGCGCCGTGGCGCGCGCGGTCGCCGGGGACGGCGTAGCGCACGCCGTCGATCACCGGGAAGGTCTTGGCCGTCTTGGCCGCATCGCCCTTGTAGCCGAGTGGAACGTAGCCCCGCTGCGCCAGCCAGCCCATCCCGTCGTGCCCGGGTGCCAGGATCGCCGAAAGGTCCTCGGCGGCAACGAAAGTGTCCGGCCCGGCGTTGAACGTCCCCGTCGCCACCGCCCCCGACGTCGACATGTGGTGCATCTGCGCCCCGGTCTCCGACGATCCGACACCGTCGACCACGACGGCGTTCGGCAGCGTCTCGATCAAGCGTTTCTTGACGTACGGGGTCAGCAGGGCGCCGCCGTTGGCGACGACCGCCAGCGACGACACATCGGCGATCCCCTTCTCGATGGCGGCGACCAGGGGGCGCGCCATCGCGTCACCGACCACCGTGACCACCATGACCTTCTCCCGCTCGATGGTGCGCACCACGTCCTCGGCGTCTAGATGGTCGACGACCGTGGGAAACACGACGGACTGGCCCGTGGTGATCGCGGTCATCACACTCCACTGGGCCGCACCGTGGATCAGCGGGGGCAGGATCATCAGCTTGGTGCCCGGCCCGGAGGCGGCGCGTTCGACGATCTCATCGATGGA
The DNA here is from genome assembly GCF_001672995.1 of Mycobacterium sp. 1482292.6. Taxonomy (NCBI): domain Bacteria; kingdom Bacillati; phylum Actinomycetota; class Actinomycetes; order Mycobacteriales; family Mycobacteriaceae; genus Mycobacterium; species Mycobacterium sp. 1482292.6. Next base: position 20,414 of record NZ_LZKV01000120.1, read on the forward strand.
GCTCGACGGCTCGCCGGTCATCAGGTTCCGTCCGCCGAAGGACGTCATGAAGATGTCGTGCTGGCGCCACAACACGCCCTTCGGCATTCCCGTCGTGCCACCGGTGTACAGGACGTACAGGTCGTCGGCGGAGTGCTGCACGGGCGGCGGCTCCGGGGACACCGACGCCAGCGCGGCCTCGTAATCGACCGCGCCCTCGAGCAACTCGTTACCCGAGTCGTCGGCGATCTGGATCAGCACGCGCAGCTGTGGCAGCTCGGGCAAGATCTCGGCGACTCGCGGTGCGAACGCGGCGTGGTAGAGCAGCGCGGTCGCGCCGGCGTCCGCCAGCAGGTATTGCAGCTCGCTCTTCACATAGCGGAAGTTGACGTTGAACGGGGCGACGCGCGCCTCGAAGCTGCCCAGCAACGCCTCGACGAATTCGTTGCCGTTGTAGGCGTAGAGGCCCAACAGATCCTGGCCCACTTCATGACCGCCGAGCGCGGAGCGCTCGGTGTGGCAGCCCAACCCCTGCGAATGCAGGTACGCGGCCAGCCGGGTGGAGCGTTCGATCACCTGCGCATAGGTGTAGCGCCGATCGCCCTGGATGATCAGCTCGCGATCGGGGATCGCGGCGGCGACGGCCTTCGCGACGGCCGGGACCGTGAATGTTGTTGTGGTGTCGGACATCGTGCCTCTCACGGCTGGTGGGGGAGCAGTCGGACCATCAGGCCGTTGGCTTCGCTGAGCAAGGTTCCATCGGCGGCTATCATAGTAGCGTCAATGAAAACCTTCCTGCCCTCGATGTCGGTGATGCGGCCCCGGGCCGTCAGTGGCTGGTCGATCGGGGTGATGTTGCGGTAGTCGACGTGCAGGAAGGCGGTGCGCGTCGGGCGGATGTCCGCGGACGTCACCACCATGCCGAACAGCCAGTCGTAGAACAGCGGGATCATGCCGCCGTGCACGGCCCGGTTCCCGCCGATGTGCGAGGTGGTGAAGTGACCGGCCATCGTCACGCCCTCGGGACCGGATTCGGTCACCAGCCAGGGCGGCATCAGGGGATGGGCCAGCCCGGGCAGCGTCAGCACCCGGCCGGCCACCGCCTCGGTCTCCGGGACCTGGTGGCCGTCGAGCAGCGCGCAGGCGTTCTCCAGGTGCGCGGCCGCGGCGGCCCACAACTCGGGATCGGGCCTGGTGGACACCGTCAGGTCCTGCAGCCGGCGCAGCGCGGCGACGAACGGGCCCAGTTCCGCAGGGGCATTCTCGACGGGTCTGACGTCGGGAAATCCGCCACGAACTTCCGGCGCGGTATCGGTCATCGCGTTCCTTCGTCCCAGGCCCGCAGCAGGTCCTCGGTACCTGTGATGGTGGCCAGCAGCGACAGCGTGTTGGCGATCATCGCTGCACCATAGTCGGCGGGTATGCCGGCGACCGCATCGCGGGGGACGACCACCCGGTAGGCGGCGTTGACGGCGTCCATGACGAGGTTGGGGATGGCGATGTTCAGTGAGACGCCCACCACGACAATGGTCGACACCCCGAGATTGCGCAGCACCGCGTCCAGGTCCGTGCCACCCATCGGGCCCACGCCGTGCCAGCGGCGCAACACCAAATCCGAAGGCTCCGGCCCCAATTCGGGCAGCAGTTCCGCACCCGGCGTGCCGGGCGTGATGTCCACCCGGTTCCCGCCGCCCATCGCGAAGATCTTTGCGTTGTGGTTGGAGCCGAGCCCGTCGGACCGGCGCTGCACGAGGCAGTGCACGATGCGCACCCCGGCCGCCCGGGCTGCCGGCAGCAGGCGCGCGATGTTGGGCAGCGCTTCGCGGCGGGCTTCCTCGGCGAGCATCGCCAGCCCGGCGTCGGGACCCATCACCGCGCCCTGGCACTCCTGGGTGACGAGTGCGGTGTGCGCGGGCGCGATCAGTTCGGCCAGCCGATCCGTCATGCGGGGGCGCCCACCGGCGCGACGTCGTAGAACTGGGTCGCCCACTTCCGCAGCGCCATATAGCCTTTCGCGTCCGTCTTCGACAGCGCGGGGTGTTCGACGTACTTCTGGTAACGCCAGATCTGCAAATCGTCGAACACGGTGGACAGGAACTGCTTCTTGATGACCTCCCGCAGTTTGCCCTCGGGGACATCCGCGGTGTCGCCGGGCAGTCGCGGCCACCAGATCGAGTAGAACAGGTCCGAGCATTCGTCGTCGACCGGCGTGCAGGTGAAGATCAGCCGATGATTCTGGGCGCCCTCGAAGACGCTGATCGCGCCGCCGAGGCCGAACAGGTGGCTGTGGAACCGCAATGCGAGGTCGTCCGGGTTGTCGCTGCGCGCGTCGGGCCAGCCGGCGATGAACTGCCATTCCTGGTCGACGATCCTCCACTCCAGCACCCTGGGCGTCACGGTGGCGTGGTGCACGTACTCGAAATGCGCACTGTCGGGCGCATTTTCGGCCACGATCTGCGGGTGCACCGGTTCGCGCTCCGCACGCCGGGAGAACTCCGGGTATGCGCGGTAATAGGCCGCGGGGTCCGTCTCGAATTGCGGGAACTTGTGAAAGATGTCGGGCATCTCCCACTGCGGCTCCTTGCCGTCCGGATGGTGCCAGACGAAGACGCAGTCGTACTGCTCGCGGACGGGATACACCTTCAGCCGTAGCCCGCGGTTGGGCCGGTCGGGCTGGTAGGGGATGTATTTGTTGCAGCCGTCCGGGCCCCAGCGCCAGCCGTGGAAGGGGCACTCGACGCAGTCGCCGACGACTTTGCCGCCGTGGCCGAGGTGGGCGCCCAGGTGCTTGCAGTGCGCTTCCAGGACGTGCAGCTCGCCCTGCTCGTCGCGGTAGGCCACCAGGTCCTCGCCGAAATACTGCAGCGGCCGCGCCTCGCCGACGGGAAACTCCGGGGACCAGCCGACCATGAACCAGCCGGTGACCTTCCAGGTGAACGGGACTTTCACACCAGCGCCTCTCGCCATCGTTGATACTAAATCCATTACAGTATAGATTTCAGCAGTCCGGCCGGCACACGGCAAGGAGTGAAATGACGACAGCGGCTGACGAGCTGGAAGCCATCCGACAACTGAAGGCGCGCTACTGCCGCTTCCTGGACACCAAAGACCTCGAGTCCTGGCGCGACGTGTTCACCACCGATGTCGTGGTGACCCTCGATATGGCGGTGTCCACCGCCGGTGCCGACCCGCAGACCGCGCCACCGATCGAAGGCGTGCAGAACTTCGCGCCGATGGTGATGGGCGGGCTCGAGGGAGTCGCCACCAAACATCACTGTCACACCCCCGAGATCACGCTCACCTCCGCGACCACCGCGGCCGGCATCTGGGCGATGGAGGACCTGCTGATCTTCGGTGACGGCCGCGAGTTGTACGGCGCCGGCCACTACCACGAGACCTACCAGAAACGGGACGGTCGTTGGCAGATCAAGTCGCTGCACCTCACCCGAACCATCCTGAAGATCACCGGCGGTGACGATGGCAAAAGCTGATACCTCGTTCGACGTGCTCGTCATCGGCGCCGGTTTCTCCGGGCTGTACATGCTGCACCGGCTGCGGCAACTCGGGCTGCGCACGCGCGTGCTGGAGATGGCCGAAAAGGTGGGCGGAACCTGGCTTTTCAACCGGTACCCGGGCGCGCGCTGCGATATCGAGAGCATCGAATACTCCTACAGCTTCTCCGAAGATATTCAGCAGGAGTGGGTATGGACGGAGTCGATGCCGGCCCAGCCCGAGATCGAGGCCTATCTGAACTTCGTGGCCGACCGGCTCGACCTTCGCCGCGACATCCAGTTCGGCGCCAAGGTCGTCGCGATGACGTTCGAGGAAGAAGCCGGCCGGTGGCAGGTGCGCACCGAGACCGGCGAAACCTTCCGGGTCCCGTTCGTCGTCGCCGCCTCCGGAATTCTGTCGGTGCCGCTGGAACCCGACATCCCCGGAATGGATACCTTCGCCGGGACCTCCCTGTTCACCAGCCGCTGGCCGGAGGGCGGCGTGGACCTCACCGGCAAGCGGGTCGGTGTCATCGGCACCGGTTCGACAGGCGTTCAGCTCATCCCCGTGGTAGCCCGAGAAGCGTTGCACCTGTCGGTGTTTCAGCGCTCGCCCGCCTACACCCTGCCCTGGCGGGTGCATCGGTTCGAACCGGGCGAACTGGACGACATGAAGGCCCGCTACGCCGACATCCGGGCGGCCCAACGCGCCCACCCGATCGGGGCGGCGCGGTTGAGCGCCTTCTCCGTGCTGCTGGAGATGCTCGGCCGACCGCCGCTGAAGTCGGCGACCCGCGAAGAACAAGTGCGCGCCATCGAGGAGAACGGCGTGATGGGGGCGCTGAACTGGGGTGACATCTTCTTCGACATCGAAGCCAATCGGATGGCCGCCAGGCTGTACGGCGAGGCGGTGGCCCGGATCGTCAAAGATCCCGACACGGCCGCCTCGTTGGTGCCGGTACACCCCTTTGCCTGTAAGCGGCCGATCATCGACCAGGGTTATTACGAGACGTTCAACCGGGACAACGTCAGCCTGGTCGATCTGCGGAAGTCGCCGATCCGCGAGGTGACACCGACCGGAATCCGCACCGAGGACCGGATGCACGAACTCGATGTCATCGTGTACGCCACCGGCTTTGACGCCATGACCGGTGCGCTCAGCCGCATCGATGTGCGCGGTCGCGGGGGAATGTCGCTGGGCGAGTTCTGGGCCACCGAGGGGCCGCTGTCGTATCTCGGCCTCGCGGTCGCCGGCTTCCCGAACCTGTTCACGGTTCAGGGGCCCGGCAGCCCGAGCGCCGCGACCAACTTCGTCGCCGCCCTCGAACAGCACGTGGAGTGGATCGGTGACTGCATCGCGTATCTGCGCGCCAACGACATCCGCACCATCGAGGCGCTCAGCAGCGCCCAGCAGGAATGGATCGACCACGCCACCGCGCTCGTTGCGCCGACCGTCCTGGTTCATCCGTCGTGCAACTCCTGGTACAACGGTGGCAACGTGCCCGGCAAGAAACGGATGTACATGGGTTATACCGGCGGGATACCCGAATACCGGCGCCGCTGCGACGAAATCGCCGCCGGCGGATACATCGGGTTCAAACTGGTCTAGCTGGCGAAGGTGAGCGACATGGCGACGGCGTTGAGCGGGCTGAGCCTGGCCAGAGATGTGGCCCGCGAATTGGGCATGCTGATGCCGCGCACGGTGGCCGGCCTGCGCGAGTCGACCGGTTGGTCCCCGCTCTCGCCGCGCGGTGCGCGTCAGTTCGGCGAGGCGATGCTCGATGAACTTGTGCTGAGCGCCTTTTCGCTGCTGGGCCGAAGCCCTGCACCGATGCGGCCGTTGGATGGGTGTACCGCGGCGGCCGAGGAGCTCTCCTCGCTGGGCATCGACCGGGCGCACGCCGACCCGAACCCGTTGCGGCCGACGTCGATTCGCAGGCGCAGCATCGCAGGCCTTGGCTACGAGCGGATGGCTTTCGAGCACGACCCCGCCTTGCCGGCCACGCTGGCGGCCGAGGGTTTGGGCGGCCCGGCGCGGGCGGTGGTGCACCTGTGCCGGCACGGCGACGGGCCCAGGCCGTGGCTGGTGTGGGTGCACGGCGCGGGCCAGGGTGGCACCGAGGACCTGCTGCTGTCCCGGATCGGACGCATCCATCACAAGCTCGGGTACAACGTGGCGATGCCGGTGCAGCCCGGCCACGGCTGCCGGCGACGCCAATGGCCGGCCTATCCCGACATGGATCCGCTGGGCAACGTGGCGGGAATGATGCGCGTGGTTTCCGAGGTGCGCGCCGTCGTGCGCTGGGTGCGGCCGCAGGCCACGGCCGTTGTGGTGGCGGGGATTTCGATGGGAAGCCCGGTGGCCGCGCTGGTCTCCCACCTGGAAAAGCAGACCGACGCGGTCGCGCTCTACACGCCCATCCTGGGGCTCAACGCCATGATCGCGCGGCACCTGCAACGGTGGGGCTCATCGCGCGAGGGATTCCGCGAGCTGCTGGAGTCGCCGGCGGTCACGAAGCTGACCTCGGTGATCGATCCCTTGGCGGTCATTCCGTCCCCGCCGCCGCAGCGCCGGCTCATCGTCGGGGCGTGGCACGACCGGATGGCGATGCGCGAGCCCACCGACGCATTGCAGGAGCGCTGGGGCGGCCAACTGTACTGGTACGACGGCAGCCACGTCGGGCACATCTTCTCGCGACGGGTGCAGCGCATCACCGACCGATTCCTGGGCGAGGTGGCCGCGCTGAAAGCGGACGACTCGGTGCCCGACTGATGGCACCCACTTGGACCGCGCGAACCGTGGTCGAGCTCTACAACCTCGTCGTGTGGAACGAACGCAACATCGAGCTGGCCGAGGAATTGTTGGGCGACACGGTGATTCGGCACGAGGTCGGTGGTGCGCGCACGCTGACCCACGCCGAAGCGGTGCAGCGGGTGGTGGACATGTGGGAGCTGGCCGATTCGCTGCACTTCGACCTCAACATCGTCATCGAGGGCGACGACGGCGAGCACGTGGCGATCGTCTACGACTCGACGATCACCACCAAGGACGGCACCGAGACCAATATCGCCAGCATCGAGGTGTTCCGCGTCGTCGATGGCAAGATAACCGAGGTTTGGAACGGCGGCTACCAGCAAGGGGTTTGGAATTGACTGACCGGACGCTTGATGAATTGGGGTTCTACCTGTTGGCCGGGGCGGGCGGTGAGGGCCCGGCGACGTTGATGGACGAGGCCCGCCGCGGCGAGGAACTCGGCTTCGGCACCGCCTTCATCTCAGAGCGGTGGAATGTCAAGGAGGCGTCGTCGCTGGTCGGGGCGGCCTGCGCGGTGACCAACCGGATGCAGATCGCCACCGCCGCAACCAATCACAACACCCGTCATCCGCTGATCACCGGGTCGTGGGCGACCACGATGCATCGCCTGTCGGGCGGCCGGTTCACCCTGGGCGTCGGCCGAGGCATCGCCGCGATCTACGGGGCCTTCGGCATCCCGGCGGTGACGACGGCGCAGATGGAGGACTGGGCCCAGGTCATGCGGCGGCTGTGGCATGGCGAACTGATCTTCAATCACGACGGCCCGATGGGCAAGTACCCCATCCTGTTTCTCGATCCCGACTTCAACGAGGATATTCGACTGGCGCTGGTGGCCTTCGGTCCCAACACCCTCGCGCTCGGGGGGCGCGTGTTTGACGACGTCGTACTGCACACCTATTTCACCCCGGAGACCTTGCAGCGCAGCGTCAAAATCGTGAAGTCGGCCGCCGAGAAGGCCGGCCGTGACCCGGACAGCGTGCGGGTGTGGTCGTGCTTCGCCACCGTCGGTGACCATCTGCCCGAAGAACTGCGGCTGAAGAAGACCGTGGCGCGGCTGGCCACCTACCTGCAGGGCTACGGCGATCTGCTGGTGCAGACCAACAACTGGGATCCCGCTGTGCTGCAACGGTTTCGCGACGACCCGGTGGTCACCTCGATCGCGGGCGGGATCGATCACAAGGGCACCGCCGAGCAGATCGAGCACATCGCGACGCTGATCCCCGAGGAATGGCTGGAGCCCTCGGCCACCGGGTCCGCGCAGCAGTGTGTGGATCGCATCCGTAAGGAATTCGACTACGGGGCCGACGCGCTCATCATGCACGGCGCCACCCCCGACGAGCTCGAGCCGATCGTCGCGGCCTACCGCGCCGCTAAGTAGCGCGTGCAGAAAAAATCACGGCATGATGACGGTCCGGGTGACCGGTTCGGCGGCGGCCTGCCTGCTGGACAGGCCGCGCTTCAAGGACGCGAGCAACGCGTCGCGCGTCTCCCGGGGATCGATGAGTTCGTCGAAGCCCATGTGTTCGGCCGACCGGAAGGACGCCTCCAGCTCGGCGTTGCGCAGCTTGGCCGAGAGGTCCTCGCCGGCGTGTGACGCGCGGCTGAGCGCCGCGGCGCTCATGGCGCCCATCGTCGCCCCGGGATAGGCGAAGGTCGCGACCTGATGGTCGAAGCCCAACAGCGACATGACCATCGACCCGAACCCGTACGCCTTGCGCAGCGTCAGATGCAGCTTCAACGTGGTGGCGGCCGTCTGCGCGGCGAACATCCGTGCGCCGGCACGCAGCACGCCGCTGCGCTCGGAGCGGCTGCCGGGCAGCATGCCGGGATTGTCGGCGAGGAAGACGATGGGCAGGTGGAACGAGTCGGCCACCATGATGAAGTGCGCGGCCTTGTCGGCGGCGTCGGCGTCGATGGAGCCCGCCAGCACCTGAGGCTGGTTGGCCACCACCGCAACCGGGTGACCGCCGAGGTGGGCCAGCCCGCAGATGATCGCCTTGCCGTACTGCGGCTGCACCTCGAACCAGTCTGGGCTGTCGAAGATGACGTCGAGTACGGCGCGCATGTCGTAGACGCGGCGGTTGTCCCGAGACACGATGTCGAGCAACTCCGGCGTCTGCCGCGGCTCGGCGGCCTCGTCGGCGGGCAGCGGCGGCGGATAGGACCATGCGCTCGGCGGGAAGTAGGACAGATAGCGGCGGACGTCGTCGAGGACGGCCTCGTCGTCCTCGGCGACATTGTGGATCACGCCGCTCGGCAGGGCGACGGTCGGTCCACCGAGGTCCTCCTTCGAAATCTCTTCTCCGGTGGACTCTTTGACGACAGGCGGGCCGGCGGTAAAGATTGCTCCCTGCCTGCTCATGATCCGGAAGTCGCAGACCGGCGCCACCAGTGCGCCGTGCCCGGCCGAGGGGCCGAGCACGGCGGCGACGGTCGGGACTCGGCCCGAGCACTGCGCCTGGGCCAGCAGGTCGGTGGGGGTCCGGCCGTAATGGCCACCGGTGGGCCGGAAGCCGGCCCCCTCGAGCAGCATCACCAGCGGAATCTTGTCCCGGACCGCCAGTTCGGCGATGCGGTACCGCTTCGAGTTGCCACCGGGGCCGATGCTGCCCGCCATGGTGGTGAAATCCTCGGCCCCCAGCATCACTGGTGAGCCGTTGATCTCCCCGGAGCCGACAACCAGGCCGTCGGCCGCGATCTCGCCGCCGACCAGGGTGCCCAGCTCGCGGAACGTGCCCGGGTCGAGCAGGTAGTCGATGCGCGCACGGGCGTCGAGCTTGCCCTTGCCGCGATGCTTGTCCAGCCGCTCCGGCCCGCCCATGTCCCACGCCTGCCGGCGGCGCCGCTCGAGATCCTTGAGCGTTTCTCCCCAATCCTGGGCTTTCGCCATTCCTATGTCCTACCTCACGGAGATTCGTCGCGCGACCAGTCCTTTGGTGGCGACCCGCCGCGCCCGGCTACGCCGCGCTTGCGATCGCCACCGGTCCTATGGTGGCGACCCGCCGCGCCCGGCTAGGCCGCGCTTGCGATCGCCACCGGTCCTTTGGTGGCGACCCGCCGCGCCCGGCTACGCCGCGCTTGCGATCGCCACGTTGCAGGGTCACATACTGGATTGCTTACTGTAAAGTTACCCGCATGTCTGACGCCGCTCGTCGGGAGGTCGACCAGGCGTCCCAAATCGAGGAGTCTCACCAGTGAGTGCAACGACGATGGACGAGGCCGCGAAGCTCTTGGCGGACCCGTTGGCGTACACCGACGAGCGGCGGCTGCATGCCGCGCTGACGCACTTGCGCGCCAACGCCCCGGTGTCGTGGGTAGAGGTCCCGAATTACCGGCCGTTCTGGGCGATCACCAAACACGCCGACATCATGGATATCGAACGCGAAAACATGCTCTTCACCAACTGGCCCCGGCCGGTGCTGACCACCGCCGAAGGTGACGAGATGCAGGCGGCCGCCGGGGTGCGGACGCTGATTCACCTGGACGACCCGCAGCACCGGGTGGTGCGCGCGATCGGCTCCGACTGGTTTCGCCCAAAGGCGATGCGGGCGTTGAAGGTTCGGGTGGACGAACTGGCCAAGACCTATGTCGACAAGATGATGGCGGTCGGCCCAGAATGCGACTTCGTGCAGGAGGTCGCGGTCAACTACCCGCTCTACGTCATCATGTCGCTGCTGGGGCTGCCCGAGGCCGATTTCCCGCGGATGCTCAAGCTGACCCAGGAGTTGTTCGGCAGTGACGACTCCGAATTCAAACGCGGGAGCACCAACGAGGATCAGCTGCCGGCGCTGTTCGACATGTTCCAGTACTTCAACGGGGTGACGGCGTCTCGTCGTGAGCACCCGACCGAGGACCTGGCGTCGGCGATCGCGAATGCCCGGGTCGACGGCGAACCGTTGTCGGACATCGACACGGTGTCCTACTACCTGATCGTGGCCACCGCGGGCCACGACACCACCAGCGCGACCATTTCCGGTGGGCTGCACGCCCTTATCGAGAACCCCGATCAATGCCGGCGCCTGCGCGACAACCTGGACCTGATGCCGCTGGCCACCGAGGAGATGATCCGCTGGGTGACACCGGTCAAGGAATTCATGCGGACCGCCGCCAAGGACACCACCGTGCGGGGAGTGCCCATCGCCGCGGGCGATTCGGTGCTGTTGTCCTATGTTTCGGCCAATCGTGACGAGGACGTCTTCAGCGATCCGTTCCGCTTCGACGTCGGTCGCGACCCCAACAAGCACCTTGCCTTCGGTTACGGTGTGCACTTCTGCATGGGTGCGGCGCTGGCCCGCATGGAGGTCAACAGTTTCTTCTCCGAGTTGCTGCCCCGCCTGGAATCCATTGAACTGACCGGTGATCCGGAATTGGTCGCCACCACCTTCGTGGGCGGCCTCAAACACCTTCCGGTGCGCTACTCGCTGACCTGAGCGCGGGCGCACCGTTGCGTCGGGGTCCTCGCTACACTCCGGTGTGGAGGTCTCGCAATGACGCGCAGGACGATTGTCATCACCGGCGCCAGCGACGGTATCGGCGCAGCCGCGGCCCGTCGCCTCAGCCGCACCGGCGACCAGATCGTCGTGGTGGGCCGCTCCCCAGGCAAGACCGCCGCGGTGGCCGCCGAATTGGACGCGGACTACTTCGTCGTCGATTACGCCGACCTGTCCCAGGTGCGGGCGCTGGCGGAAAAGATTCGTTCGCAATACCCGCGCATCGACGTGTTGCTCAACAATGCGGGCAGGATGGCCAGCAAGATCGAGCTGACCGCCGACGGTTACGAACGCACCTATCAGGTCAACTACCTGGCGCCGTTCCTGCTGACCACCCAATTGCTGGATGTGCTGCTGCAGTCGCACGCCACGATCGTCAACACCACCAGCTCGTCGCACAAGCTGATTTTCCGGGCCACCGTCGACGACCTCGAGAACACCGCCAGCCGTCGGCCGGCCGCCGCCTACGCGTTGTCGAAGTTGGCAATCATGTTGTTCACCAAGGAATTACACCGGCGCTACCATGCCGGCGGACTTTCCGTCGCGAGCGTGCATCCCGGCAACGTCAACTCCAACATCGGTGTCGCGTCGGGTTCGCGATTCCTGGTCTTCATGCAGCGGTACACCCCGGCGGTGCTGTTCATCTCGACCCCGGACCAGGGCGCCGACCAGTTGGTGCGGCTGGCGTCGAGCACGCCCGGTTCTGAGTGGACACCCGGCGCGTACTACGCCAAGCGCAAGGTCGCCAACACCAGCCGTCTGGCAGAGGACCCGCGATTGGCCGCCGAACTGTGGGAGCGCACCGCGTTCAGGCTCGGCTGACGGCTCCGTCGGGGTGATCTTCGATACTCCGGAGTATCTAACCGATACCGAACGGTATGCTGCTGCACATGTCACCTGTCAAGCCGCTTCGCAGCCGCCCCACCCGGGGCGAGGTTCGCGACCGGATCCTGGACGCGGCGTCGAAGGTTTTCGCCGCCGAAGGGTTCGCCGGTGCCACCATCGACGCCATCGGCCAAGCCGCGGGCTTCACCAAGGGTGCGGTGTATTCGAATTTCGAATCCAAGGACGAGCTGTTCCTGGCCCTGCTCGACCGCGAGTTCGAGCTGCGCGGCGAGCAGATCGCGATTGCGCTGGACCGCAGCGCCGGCGACCGCGCCGCGGCCGCGCGAGAGGTGAGCCGATCGGTGCTCGACTCGGTCCGCGAACATTCCGACTACTACGTACTGCTCGTCGAGTACTGGTTGCGCGCCCAGCGCGATCCACAGCTACGGGAACGCCTGATCGGGCGCCGCCGCGCCGCGGCCGACCAGGCACTGCACATCGTCGAATCGACCGACACCGTGCCGGGCGACCGGCGACTGACCGACGTCGCCCAGCTCGTCGTCACGATCAACCTGGGGGTCGCGATGGAAGAGGTGTTGCGTCCGGGAACCATCAACCCCGATCTGCTCGCGCAATTGATCACCGCACTGCTGGAATCGATTCCGGTTTAAAGGGTATTAGGGAAAGCCACACCATGGATGCCAAGGACGAACCGGACGACATCGCACCGGTCATCACCGCCACCGGATTGGGGGTCGACGGTGAGCACGGGCCGTTGTTCTCGGGGGTCGACCTGACCCTGACGCCGGGTTTTCACGCGATCCAGATGCCCGGCGGGCACGGGCAGACCACCCTGCTGCTGACACTCGCGGGGCGTTTCAAGCCGAGCCACGGCACGCTCACCGTCCTCGGCGAGACAACCCCGCGCGCGATTCGCCGGCAGTGCTCCATCGCGGCCTTCGATGACATCGATGACCTGGAGGATTCGGTGACCGTGGGGACAGTGCTCGCCGAGCAACGCCGGTGGCTGGCGCCGTGGTACTCATCGGTGCCGCTGCAATCGGGTCCGGCCGAGCTCACCGAGGTCTTCGGCGAGATGGCTCCGCCGTCGAACGACACCTACATCGTCGAACTGTCAGACCTCGAACTGTTCTTGCTGCGAATCACGCTGGCGTTGCTGTCGAACCGTCCGATCCTGGTGGTCGGCGACCTCGAACAGGTTCGGGACAATTCCCGGCGAACGATCGCCGCCGACCGGCTCGGCGTGATCGCGAGACAGCGCACCGTCGTCGTCGGGGTGACCAACCCGCTCGGCACGGACGCACCCGACCACGAACTACACGATCACCGCATCCTGACCGGAGAGGGCTGAAAGATGCTGGCTGGACTCGCCTTTGGCTCAGAGATCAAACGCTTCGGCCGTAGCCGATTGACGCGCGTGGCCATCGTCGTACTGATGCTGTTACCCCTGGTGTACGGGGCGCTGTACCTCTGGGCGTTCTGGGATCCGTTCGGCCACACCAACAAGATGCCGGTGGCGCTGGTCAACTCCGACCGTGGCGCCGTCGTGTCCGGGCAGCAGTTCAACGCCGGCGCGGAGATCGCCAAGAGCCTGACCGCGGACGGCGGCCTGGACTGGCACGTCGTGGACTTAGCCGAGGCGCGCAACGGAGTCGACCACGGAAAGTACTACTTCATGGTCGAGCTGCCGCCGGATTTCAGCGCGGCGATCGCGTCGCCGGTGACCGGGCAACCGAAGAAGGCCAACCTGATCGCCGTCTACAACGACGCCAACAACTACATCTCGACGAGTATCGGCCGTACCGCCATCGGCCAGGTACTCAACGCCGTATCCAGCCGGATCTCGGGACAGGCCGTCAATCAGATGTTGTCGGTGGTGGTTTCGTCGGGATCGGGTATCAAGCAGGCCGCGGACGGGGCGGCCCGACTCGATGACGGTGCCGGTCAGCTGGTGGCCGGCCTGGACAGCGCGCGGTCCGGCTCGGCGACGCTTGCCGCCGGTGCCAAGCAACTGTCAGACGGAATCAACCAGGCCACCGACCCGCTGCTCGCGGTGACCAAGGCGGTGTCCCAAATCGGTGGCAGCACGCAGCAATTGCAACAGGGTGCCACCGCGCTTGCGCAGGCCAACGATCAGCTCGGCACCATCGCCGCGGCGCAGGACGCCGCCGCGAGCTCGCTGTCATCGGTGATCGATCAGCTCGCCGCCCGACAGGATCCGCTGGCGAACAACCTGCGCGGCATCCAGGATCAGCTGCGGGGCCACCAGTTCACGCCCCAGATCCGCCAGCAGCTCACCGATGCGCAGAACGCGGCGATCGCCATGACATCGGGATTGCGCAACCCGGGCAGTCCGCTCGCGTCGGCTCTCGACCAGGTCGGCGGTAAGGGACAGGAGTTGACGAACAAGCTCACCCAACTGCGCGACGGGGCCCAGCAAGTCGCTACCGGTAACGCCGAATTGGCCGGCGGCATCGGCAAGCTCGACGACGGCGCGCGCCAGCTCAAAACGGGATCGGCCGAGCTGGCGACCAAACTCGCCGAGGGGGCCAAGCAGGTACCCAACTGGACAAGCCAGCAAAAGGATGCGGTCGCCGACACCATCGGCGGTCCGGTGCAACTCGAGGCTTCACATGAGAACGCCGCGCCCAACTTCGGCACCGGGATGGCTCCGTTCTTCCTGACGCTCGCGCTGTTCTTCGGCGCCTTGGTGCTGTGGATGGTGCTGCGGCCCTTGCAGACTCGCGCGATCGCCGCGGAGGTGCTCGCGATCCGCGTGGTGCTCGCCAGCTACCTGCCCGCCGCCGCGATCGCGGTATTCCAGGCCGCCATTCTCTACTGCGTGGTCCGGTTCGCTCTCGGTGTGCACGCGGTGCACCCGGCGGCCATGCTGGGGTTCATGATGCTGATTTCCGCCGCGTTCGTGGCCGCCACGCAAGCCATCAATGCGCTGGTTGGTCCGGCGGTGGGCCGGGTGCTGATCATGGCCCTGCTCATGTTGCAGCTGGTCAGCGCGGGCGGCTTGTACCCCGTGGAGACCACTTCGCGGCCGTTCCAGGTCCTGCACCGCTTCGACCCGATGACCTACGGCGTCAACGGACTCCGGCAGCTGATACTCGGTGGTGTCGACGCCCGGCTATGGCAGGCGATCACGGTGCTGGCCGGGATAACGGCTGTCGCACTGGCGATCTCGTGCCTGTCGGCGCGCAGAGACCGGCTCTGGAATCTCAGCAGGCTGATTCCCGCGATCAAGATATAGCCGGCGTGGTTCAGCAGATCCCGAAATCGATGATGCCCCGCACGATTCTGCCGTTGAGCAAATCGTCGTAGGCGTCGTTGACCTCGTCGAGGCGATAGCGCTTGGTGATCATCTCGTCGAGCTGGAGCTGGCCCGTCTCATAAAGTTTGGCCAGCCTGGAGATGTCCGCCTTGGGGTTGCACGAGCCGAATATGGTGCCCGCCAACGTCTTGTTCATCAGGATGAAGTCCTGCAGGTCGATCTTGACCGACCGGGTCAACTGCGAGGTCATGCCGGTGAGCACGCAGGTGCCCCCCTTGCGGGTGAGCTTCACCGCGTCGCGTACGTCTGCCGGAGTGATCAGCGACGGCGAGACCACCACCGCGTCGGCCATCACTCCGTAGGTCAGACCGCGCACCAGGTCCAGCGCCTCGTCGATCGTCGCCGCGGTGTGCGTGGCGCCGAACTGCAGCGCCGATTTCTGCTTGAAGTCCACCGGGTCGACGGCCACGATCTGGGCGGCGCCGTTGATCCGGGCGCCCTGGATCGCGCCCGTCCCGATCCCGCCGACACCGATCACCGCGACGGTGTCCCCGGCGCGCATGTTCGACCGGTTGGCGACGGAGCCGTAACCGGTTGGGATGGCACAGGACAGCAGCGCGCTCGACGTCAGCGGCAGGTGTTGCTCGATCTTCACCAGTGAATTCGTCGACACCACAGTGTGTTCGGCGAATGCGCCGATCTTGGCGATGTGGCCGAGGCTGCGGCCGTCGGCGGTGTGGTGGCGGAAGGTGCCGTCGGTCGGCATCCCCGGGATCATGGTGCCGATGCCGACATCGCAGAGGTATTCGATTCCGCTGGCGCACCAACGGCATTGGCCGCACACGGCGACGAACGACATCACCACGTGATCACCCGGCGCGAAGTCGGTGACGCCGGGGCCGACCTCACGCACGATGCCAGATCCCTCGTGACCGCCGATCGTCGGGAACATGGTCGGCAGCCCCATGGATCGCATCACCTCATTGGGCGCCGACATGTCGCCCTTGAGGATGTGGTCGTCGGAATGGCACAGGCCGGCGGCTGCCATCTGTACCAGGACCTCGCCGGCCTTGGGGGGATCGAGCTCGAATTCCTCGACGGACCACGGCCCGCCGACGTCGTGCAGGATCGCCGCGCGGCTTCTCATGTGGCGGGGGCGA
Organism: Mycobacterium sp. 1482292.6; assembly: GCF_001672995.1. Classification (NCBI taxonomy): domain Bacteria; kingdom Bacillati; phylum Actinomycetota; class Actinomycetes; order Mycobacteriales; family Mycobacteriaceae; genus Mycobacterium; species Mycobacterium sp. 1482292.6. The sequence continues at coordinate 36,475 of NZ_LZKV01000120.1, forward strand.
ACGTGACCGGAAGCTTGTTCGGCGACCGGAAGGTGAGCCCGACGATCCTGGATTCCTCGCCGGTTCCGTCGTCGGGCACGAACGCCAGCCGTTCGACGCGGTCGAACAGGCTGTTCAGCATGACGCGCGTTTCCAGCCGGGCCAGGTGCATGCCGAGGCACATGTGGATACCGCCGGCGAAGGCGATGTGGGACTGGCGCGGCCGGCGAATGTCGAAGGTGTTCGGATCGGTCCAGCGGCTCTCGTCGCGATTGGCCGAACCCATACACATGTCGATCTGCGCCTCGGCCGGGATTGTCTTGCCGCCGATTTCGACCTCTTCGGTCGTGGTGCGCATGACCATGGTCAGGGGCGTCTCGTACCGCAGGCCTTCCTCGATCGCCATCGGTATCAGCGACCGATCCTGATACACCATGGCCAGCTGTTCGGGATGGGTGAGTAACAGGTACAACAGATTGCCCGACGAGCGATAGGTGGTCTCCAAGCCGGCCGGCAACAACAACCGCAAGAAGGCGATGATGGCCTCGTCGGTGAGCTTTTCCCCGTCGATCTCGGCGGCAACCAGGTCGCCGATGATGTCATCGGTCAGCTTGCGCCGGCGCTGTTCGACTTGTTTGAGGAAGTAGTCGTAGAGCTCGGTGGCGGCGTTCAATCCCGCCACGATGTCGGTGGGGATCGAGATCAGGTCGAGGGACAGACGCCGGAACAGGTCGAGATCCTCGGCGGGCAGCCCGAGCAGCGTCGAGATGATTCTGGTGGGAAATTCGAAGGTCACCGCCTTCACCAAATCGGCGTGACCGTCGTTCTTGATTTCGTCGACGAGTTGGTCGCAGACCGGCCCGATGACCTTCGGCTCCCAGCGCTCCAGCGCCGTCGCGCGGAACGCTTTGGCCACCAGGTTGCGGTGGTCGTGGTGTTCCCTGCCGCCCATCGCCAGGATGGTGTGTCCCATCACCAGCCCGATCGTCTTGTCGTACGCGGCCGAGGTGAAGACGCGGTCGTCGCGAAAAGCTTGCGAGACACCGTCGTAACCGAACAGGACCCATTCGTCGTTGGGCCGCAGCTCTTCTGGCAGCTGGCTGTTATCGCCCAGGGAACCGTGCCATACCGGGTCGGTGTGGCGCATGTGCTCAAAGAAGGGATAGGGGCTGGTTTCGCCGGTGAAATCCAATGCAGGTACGACGGGCTGACCGTTCGGGCCAGTGCTGAGCGTCATCAGCGCTCCTCCTGAGACAACCGATAAGGCCGTTCACGCGGACCAAAAGCGAGTGCCCGCGAAGTCCACGGCGGGTGGAACCGAGCGGAAAATAGCTATCATAGTATAGATAGCAACGTAGCCCAATGGCTCAAACGCTTTCCGTCGCACTGCGACGCCTGGCACGTTCCCCCGCGACGAGCACCGCGTGTGTCGACCCCCAAAACGCGGGTCTACCTTGAAGATGGTTTCCGGTAAGGCCTACCTTCCGAAACCGCCGATGAGCCCGCCCGACGAGCCCGAAAAATGAGTGGACATGACACAGACGAATCTGGCCCGGCCACACGGCCTCACTCGCATCGATCCGGTGCTGCGCGACGCCGCCGTGGCGTTGGGTGCCTTCGAATTCCGCGCCGAGACGCTGCCGGCCGAGCGTGAACACGCCAACCTGCTGGCCACCCAGCGCGCCGCGTCGGCAGACACCACCGGCGTGTCCATCGACTCCCGATCCATCGCCGGCCCGGACGGTCAGCAACTGGAGCTGCGGTTGTATCGCGGCCACACCGAATCCGCCGCGCCGGTGGTGATCTACGCCCACGGCGGCGGGTTCGTCACCGGAAACCTGGAGACCGACCACGCGCACTGCGTGGAGCTCGCCCGTGACGGCGGCTGCCTGGTTGTTTCGGTCGACTACCGGCTCGCGCCGGAACATCCGTGCCCGGCGGCGCTCGACGACGTCGAAGCGGCCTTGCGCTACGCGGTCGACAACAGCGCGGAGCTGGATGCCGACGCCGCCCGCATCGCGGTAATGGGCCGCGACGCCGGTGCGGCGCTGGTCGCGGGACTGACCCAGCGCATGTTCGACCAGGAAGGTCCGGCGATTCTGATGCAGATCCTGCACCAGCCGATGCTCGATTCCGACGCCACGCCCTCACGTCGGGAATTCCAGCGAACCCCGGGCCTCAACGGTCCGGCGGTGAGCCGGGCGTGGAACCACTACCTCGGCCACGCCAGCGCCAACGGTCAGCACGTGCCGGCGCACCGCGCCAACCTCGAAGGCCTGCCGCCGACGTTCGTCAGCTGCTCCGAGATCGATCCCTGTCGCGACGAGGCCATCGACTACGCCAACCGGCTGTTGCACGCATACGTCCATACCGAATTGCATGTGATCGCCGCGACCTTCAACGGCTTCGACTCGATGGTGCCGGATTGGATTGTTTCCCAGGAGAATCGGGCGCTGCATGCGCAGGCCCTGCGCCGCGTGTTCGCCATGTAGCGCAGCCGCGCCCCGGTGATGCCGGGCGACGAGGCGGACTCACCGGAGGGCGTGCCCGTCCCAATTTTTACCGACTGAGCTCCGGTATCTCTTACCGTATTGCGCGTTGCTAACATCAGAAACGCCAGCCAACCGAGGACCGATCGGGCGGATGATCAAACACTCAAACCGTTTCCGTTGCAGCCGCAGCGATCGAATGTCAAGAAGGATCCCCTCGGCACCATGACGACCCTCGACTCTCCGGAGAAGATTCTTTTCACCTCGACCACCCAGGCCTTTTTGGACAAGGAAGCGCCGCTGCGCCGGGTGCGGGAGCTGCACGCCGAGGGCACCTCGTTCGACCCCGCATGGTGGCGGCGCGCCGCGGAGCTCGGCTGGACCGCGCTGTTGGTCCCGGAGGAGTTGGGCGGCGGAAGCGTGTCGGGGAACGGCTTCGCCGACCTGGCCACGGTCGCCGAACAACTCGGGAAGACGGTGGCGCCAGGGCCGCTGTATCCGGTCAGCGCCGTGCTCGCCGGCCTTGTCGAGTGCGCAAATTCCGGCGAGCACGCCGACACCATCGAGGCGCTGGTCTCCGGTGAAACCGTGGCGTCGTGGGCGGTGTGTGAGCCGGGGCAGGGTTGGGCACCGCTGAATCCCTCGGTGACGGCCACCGAGACCGACTCCGGTTACCGCATCGACGGCAGCAAGGACCGCGTCGAGGCGGGCGCCCAGAGTGCGGTGCTGCTCGTGGTGGCGCGCAGCGGCGCGCAGATCCGTCAGTTCCTGGTCCCGACGGACGCCCCTGGCGTCCGGATCGAACCCCAGCAGTCGGTCGATCTGGTCAAGCAATACGCCCGTGTGCACTTCGACGGGGTCGTGGTGCCGCACTCCGCGGCCGTCGGCACCGCCGACGAGGCGGCGGTGCTCGTCGAGCGACAGAGCCAGATCGCTCAGGTGCTGCAATGCGCCGAGGTGGTCGGCGCTCTGCAGAGGGTGTTCGACTTCACCGTGCAGTGGGCACTCGACCGGCACACGTTCGGTCGTCCGCTGGCGTCCTACCAGGCCCTCAAACACAAGTTCGCCGACATGAAGCTCTGGCTGGAAGCCTGTCGCGCCACCACCTCGGCGGCCGTCGCCGACGTGGCGGCCCGCGCGCCGCAAGCGAACCTGTCGGCCAGCATCGCCAAGTCCTACGTGGGAGAGATGGCGGGCCAGATCGTCCAGGCCTGTGTGCAGATGCACGGTGGTATCGGTGTCACCTGGGAACACGACCTGCACCTGTACCTGCGTCGAATCACGTTGTACCGCAGCATGTTCGGCACGCCGGAGGAACACAATCTGCGCGTGTACGAGTTCGAGAAGGCGGGTCGTTCGGCGAAATGATGAAGACGAGATGACATCAACCGAGTCTGTTGCGCAGTTCGCCGCCCGGGCCAGGGCATGGCTTGCGGCCAACATGCCCGCCATCGACCGCGAGGCCCCACCGGCCGCGCTGCGTGACGACGAACGGTCGTGGTTGCGGGCCCGGGAACTGCAAAAGCGGTTGTACGACGGCGGGTTCGCCGGGATCTGCTTCCCCCGCGAGTACGGCGGCCTCGGGCTGGACTACGAATACCAAAAGGCCTTCGACGTCGAATCCCTCGACTACGAGATGCCGTTGATCCTCAACACCCCGACGTTCACCATCTGCTGCGCCACGCTGCTCGACACCGGCAGTGAAGACCAGAAGAAGCAGCACATCGCCGCCGCGCTGCGCGGCGAGGAGGTGCTGGTGCAGTTGTTGAGCGAACCCAGCGGCGGATCGGATCTGGCCGGCGTCCTCACCCGCGCCGAGCGCCGCGGCGATCGTTGGATCATCAACGGCGCCAAGACCTGGAGCACGAGTGCGTTCGCCGCCGATTACGGCCTGTGTCTGGCCCGCACCAATTGGGAGGTACCCAAGCACGAGGGCCTGACGATGTTCCTGGTGCCCATCGCGCATCCGGGAATCACGTTGCGGCACATCACGATGCTCAGCGGTTCCAGCGAATTCTGCGAGGAGTTCCTCGACGGTGTCGACGTGGGAGACGACGCCGTCGTCGGCGAGGTCAACGGCGGCTGGGCGGTGGCCTCGCGGCAGCTCTACCACGAGCGCCGAGCGGTGGGGCAGGGGTCCGAGTTCGCCAGCGGCGGTGGCAGCGAGGGCGGCAACGCGATTCCGGTCGACTACGTGGCCCTTGCGGAGAAGACCGGACAGGCCGACGACGAACGCGTGCAGGAGATGGCCGGTCGAGCCATGGTGCACCGCGCGGTGGCCGAGCAACTGATCGGTCACGTGTACCGCAGCGTCAGAGACGGCGCGCTGCCGCCGGCCGCCGGGACGCTCATCCGGCTGTTTCACTCCGAGACCACGACGACCGATGTCGACACGGCGCTGGCGATCGCGGGAAGTGCCGGAGTCGTCGGGGAACCGGGCGCCGGACTCGAAACGGGTCTGCGCTATTTGTCCCGGCAGACCGTCGCCATCGGCGGCGGCACCACCGAGATGGCCCGCAACGTCATCGGCGAGCGGGTGCTGGGCTTCCCCCGGGAATACGCCGCCGACCGCGGGGTGCCGTTCAACCAGGTGCGGCACGGCGACAGGGCCGACCGGGCTTAACCCTCGGCGACGAGGTTCTCGGCGAGGCCGCTCACCACCGGGATCTGGACCAGTGACAAGACATGGTGTGCCGGGCTGCCCGGCGGGGCCACCAACACGTATTCACTGCCTTGCCGCTGGGCCCGCCCGCGGGCGGCGGCCAGTGCGCTGACGCCCGCCGATCCCAGGTGGGTGACGGCACTGAGGTCGACCGTCAATGGCGCGACGCCGGAACGGCTTTCGACGGCGATCTGACGGTCCAGGATGGATGCGGTGTTCGAGTCGACGTCGCCGCTGACGACGATGCGGCCCGGTTCGCTGACCTCGGAGGCGAATTCCGCGTTGAACGTGCGCCGCTCGGCCGCCCGGCTGATCACGGAATCGGTGACGAAACTCGCCGGTCGCGAGAGTCGGTGCGTCAGACTGGCGGTCGTTCCCTCGGCTCCGTGGCGGACGTGCGCCTCCGACACCAGGGCCTCTGCCATGGCGAGGCCGCGACCACGCCCCGTCTCGCCCTCGCGGTGATCCTTCCACCGGCCGCGGTCGCTCACCGAGGCGTGCAGGCTGCCATCGCCGGACAGCGTCGCCTCCACCACAACGCCGTCGGTGACCTCGGTCGCATACCCGTGCTCGACCGCGTTTTCGACGAACTCCGAGATCGCGTGCACCACATCGGAGATGTCGTCCGCGTCGGCGCCCACCTCCGACAACCATTGGCGCAGGCGGGTGCGTACCATGCGCGCCGCACGGATCGTCGCGTCCAGTGTCAGGTGCAGCGGCGCGGGCGGCGTCCGGCGTTGTGCCGCAAGGAGTGTCACGTCGTCGCTGTAGCCGGTCGACCGCAGCAGCAATTCCAGTGTCTCCGAACAGATGCGGTCGATCGCCCGTTGCGAGGATTCGATGACGAACCCGCGTTGTCCGCCGGCGATGTTCGCGGCCAGCTCGGCGAATTCGGCGGTGCTGGCGCCCAGTGGCCGGCCGGGTCTTTCGATCAAACCGTCGGTATAGAGCAGGATCGAGTCGCCCACGTCGAGGAATTCGGTGCGCACCGGAAAACCGGTGCCGCTGCCGAGGGGTCCCGCGCCCGACGGCTCGAGATAGCGCGCGGTGGCGTCCGTCGTCACCAGCAGCGGCGGCGGGTGTCCCGCGGTGCAGTACCGGAATTCGCCGGCGGCGAAGTCCAGGGAGCCGACGCAGATTGTGGCCGTGTTGGATCCGGGGACGTGCTTGCGGAATCGGTCGACGGCCTCGAGCGCTTCGGCGATCGGATATCCCGCGACGACCTGCATCCGCAGCGCGGTGCGCAGTTGCGACATCGCCGCGGCCGCTTTGACGCCATGGCCGACGACGTCACCGACGACGAGCACCAGCCGGTCGCCGAGGGGTATCGCGTCGAACCAGTCGCCGCCGGCCGCGGTGTCCTCCGCGGCGACGAGGTACTGTGCGGTCACGTCCGCGCCGGGAGTGACGGGCACTGAGGGTGCCAGTAGTGCCTGCTGCATGACGGTGGCGGAATCGCGGACGTTGCGGTACCGCTCGGAGAGTTCCTCGAGGCGCGCTTCGTCGGCCATTCGCGTCTGCACGCGGCTGGTGACGTCGACGAAGGCAAGCTGCACGCCTTCGATCGAGCCGTCCTCCGCCCGGCGCGGCGTGACGATGAAGTCGAAGAAATGTTCCTGTGCCTGCCCCGCGCCGTCGAAGTCGGCCTGGACCCGCCATTCCGTGCCCGACTGTGGCTCGCCCGTTTGATATACCCGGTCGAACATGTGCAGGATTTCTTGGCTCTCCAGCTCGGGATAGATGTCGCGCACAAATAGCCCAATGGAGTCGATTGGCGGACTGAGTGTGCGGTACGCCGCGTTGACCGCGACAAATCGGTGGTCGGGCCCCTCGAGCCCGACCAACAGCGCGGGAACGTTCTCGAAGACGCGGCGCACGTCCTCTGCCGCACCGACAGTTCTGTCCCAGTCTTTTTCGGCCACCATCTGGCCGTCCTCCTAGCAGCCCCGAGCGGCCCGCCAACCAAGGGCCGACTCGAAAACCGGGTCAATGGGTTGACCCAATTTGCACACGTAGTTGTTCACATTAGCAATGGTTCTTGGCTGCGTAATGCAACGGTTTGGTTACCGCTGTGAATTGTGTCGGCTAATTCGGGTGGCAAATGCAATTGACGTCTGCGAAGATCGCGGCCCCTGACGCGTAAACGGCTCCGTTTGCGCCGGTTTGGCGCGGGTACCTCGCTGTCGTGGCCGATCTCGTGGCTCGACGCGCGACGGCGCTCTGGCGGCGCCTGCTGACGTCACCAGTGCTCACCTTGAACGGCTGGGTGGCATTCAACCTGCCCCGTGCGGTGACCGCGCTGGGCGGGGCGTTGCTGACGGGCCTGGTTGCGGTGCATGTCTACGTGCTGGCCAGCCGGCCGTACCTGCCCGGGTATTTCGCCGCGTACGTCGCCGCTTTGGCGGCCGCCTGCCTAATCGCCGCGAGCGCCATGCTGATCGGCATCAAACCCTCAGTGCCCCAAGGCGGTTGGTATTTCGGCAGCCTGATTTGCTCGGCCTTTCTCATCGTGTATGTCCTCACCCGGTGGATCGGCCCGCCGGGATTGGAAGCGGTGACCGCCCGATGGGACTTCGCGCCGGGAACGCTGGCGATGGTGTGCGCGGCGGCTTTCATCGCCGTGCACACGACCGTGCTGTCGGGCATCAACGTGGCCTATCCGCACAGCCAGCAGTGGTATGACTGACGGGGCCCGAGCATGACGACGTTGGACTATCCGGTATGGCTGCGCATCGATCATTGGCTGAACGTGCTTTTCGTGACGCTGATCCTGCGCAGTGGTCTCGAGATCCTGGCCACCCACCCGAAGTTGTACTGGCACGACGACAGCAAGCCGGGCTCGGAGTGGGCCCGCTTTACCCGAAAGGTCATGCCGCGGGACAGGATCTACGACACCCTTGACGAAGAAGAGGACTACAGCCCGTTCATCTCGCTGCCCGGCCGCGCGCAGCTGGGCGTGGGCCGCCACTGGCACTTCTTCGTGGTGATCGGCTGGATCCTGCTGGGCCTGTCGTACTACATCCTGTTGTTCGCCACCGGCCAATGGCACCGCTACTGGCCCGCGTCATGGTCGATTTTCCCCGAAGCGTGGGACGACCTCGTCACGTATCTGTCGTTCAACCTTCCGCCGGTGCTGCCCGGCGAGCCGCTGGACGCCATGCAGAAGCTGACGTACGCGGGAGTCGTCTTCATCCTTGCGCCGTTTCAGATCCTGACCGGGGCCGCTCAGTCGCCGGCGATCGAGGCGCGGTTCCCGTGGTACGTGCAGATGTGGGGCGGTCGCCAATGGGCGCGCAGCTTGCACTTCTTGGGTCTGGTCGCCTTCCTGGTCTTCATCGCGATTCACCTGTCGATGATTTTCTTTTGGGGTTGGGGCCGGCTCACCGCGGCAATGATTTTCGGCGCCGTTCGCAACACCTACTGGTCGACCGCGATCTCACTGATGATCATTGCGGCGATCATCGGCATCCATGTGGCGGCCACGATTTGGAGCCTGCGCAACCCGCGGTCGGTGCAGCGGGTGCTGGGGGCGGTGGTCACCGCCGCTCGTCGTCTGCTGTTGCGGCCGCTTAATTCACGACAGAACTATCCGGCCCACAAGATCTCAAAGCAGCACCGCGTCAACGGAAAGCCGCCCACCAGCACGGAATACAAGGTGATGGCGGTGCACAACTTCGTGGACTGGCGACTGCGGGTCGGTGGACTGGTGGAAAACCCGGTGACCCTGGACCTGAGCGCGCTGCGGGCCCTCGCCGAGTCGGAAACCCAATGCGTGATGCACAATTGCGTCCAAGGTTGGACCAGCATCGGCCAGTGGACCGGAGTCCATCTGCGTCAGCTGGTGGACTTGGTGCGGCCGCTGCCCCAGGCGCGCTACGTCTGCTTCCTGACCATGCAGGACAACAGCACCGACGAGCCGGCGTCGCACGGCGGAGGCCAATTCTACGAGGTGCTTGACCTCGAGTTCGCCGACAAGCCGCAGACCCTGCTGGCGTACGAAATGAACGGCACGCCTTTGCCGATCCAGCACGGCGCGCCGTTGCGTCTGCGGGTGGAAACCCAAGTGGGATTCAAGATGGCCAAGTGGATCAATCAGATCGAGTTCGTCGAGGACTACGCCGGCATCGGCATGGGTACCGGAGGCTGGCGCGAAGACCGCGTGTACTACGACAAGGACGTGGAAATCTGAGATGACCGACACGGCGACCGAGGGGGTCGGGGTACGTCCCGAGCTGATCAGCTTGGATTCGGTGGCCCGACATCGCGTCCTGAAGCAAGTCACCGCCAAGGGCGGACATTGTGAAGCCTGCGGCGCAACGGATTTCGCCGTGGGCGACGCCCTCTACCTGGGTTACCTGTTTCTGAATGAGGACGCCGACGCCTACCTGGTCGCGCTGACCTGTCGCAATCCGGACTGCGCGAAGCCACGGACCGCGATCAGATTGTCCGACAAGGACTTTCTCACCTACGCGCCAGGCGCCACGGACGCTTCCAAGCATGACCCCCGCTAGCCTGGCCCTCGTTGGATCCGGGAAGCTTCGGCCGGGTCAGATCGAATCGCTCTATCAGAGGCGATAACTCGCGTAGCTGATCGCACAGCGAACCGAACCGCCGCTGATCGTCCTCGCCGAGTTGGCCCAGCGAACTGTAGTGCGCCACGCGCGGCAGCCGTCCCGCGAGGGCGGTGCCCCACCGGATGTTGAGGTCGTAGACCTCTTCATCGTCGACGTCGTCACGCTGTCCGAGTCGCTTGAGCGCGTCGATCTGCTCGGTGAGAAACGCGACGTCGTCGTCGATATTGACCGGCGTCCCATCGTGCGGTGCCACGCCTCGACGAGTACCCAACGTCGGCCCCGCTACACGGGGCCGGCGAGCGGTCAGTTAAGCGACTACGCCGAGACCGGCTTCTTGGCGGGCGCCGAGACCTTCATGAGCTTCATCAGGTTGCCGCCCATGATCTTTGCCTTGTCCTCATCGCTGAACTCGGCGAGTTCGTCGACGAAGGTGATCGGGTCTTTGAGGCCCTCGGGGTGCGGCCAGTCGGATCCGAAGACCACCCGGTCGGTGCCGACCATGTTGACGATCTCGGTGAACCGGTCCTCCCAGAACGGGCTGACGTAGACGCAGCGCTTGAACGTCTCGATCGGGTCCTCGGCGAAGGCCTGCGGCATCTTCTTGTAGACGCCCTTGAGGCCCTTGAACAGGTTGGGCACCCAGTCGGCGCCGTTCTCGATGGACAGGATGCGCAGGTCGGGGTTGCGGGTCAGCGCGCCGTGACAGATCAGGGCGCCAAACGCGTCCTCGATGGGGCGGTGACCCATGGCCAGGCTGCGGAAGGCGGTCGGCTTGAAGGGCAGGAATTCGTCGCCGGGTTCCCAGATGTTGAGCAGCTCCGAGTAACCGCTGTCCGAGGCGTGCATGGAGACGGGGATTTCGGCGCGCACGCAGGCCTGCCAGAACGGGTCGAACTCTTCGAGGCCGAACGACCGGCTGCCGCGGTAACCGGGCACCGGCGCCGGGCGGACCAGCACCGTGCGCGCGCCGCGCTCGAGGCACCACTGAAGCTCCTCGAGCGCGCGGTCGACGATCGGCAACGTGATCACCGGGGTGGCGAAGATGCGGTCCTTGTAGTTGAACGACCACTGCTCGTACATCCACTCGTTGAGCGCGTGGATGACGTCGTGGGTCATCTCCGGGTCGTCCTTCATGCGCTCTTCGACCAGGCTGGCCAGGGTCGGGAACATCAGCGCGAAGTCGATGCCGAGCTCGTCCATAACCTCCAGGCGCGCACTCGGTTCGCGGAAGGCGGGGATGGCCTTCATTGGCTCGCCGAGGATTTCGCGGTAGCTCTTGCCCTGTGAGCCGTTGCGGAAGTAGTCCTCCTGTGCGCCCGGGCGAGCCACCACTTCGAACGTCGGGTTCGGGATGTATTCGCTGATGTGCCCGCGCACCACGATCTTGGTGCGGCCGCGTACCTGGACGTAGTCGATGACGTTTTTGCGCTTTTCCGGCAGGAATTTGGTCAGCGCTTCCTGCGGCTCGTACATGTGGTTGTCCGCGTCGAAGACGGGGAAGGGCAGTTCCCGGGACGGCATGGCGATCTCCTAGCAGAAGTCTCAATTCTCACCTGTGGTAACGACGTTACCACTTGTGCGCAACAGGGTATAGCGGTTCAGCCGTCGGCTCGCAGCCCGCCCGTCGGGGTGTCGCCGTTGATGACGGCGAAATTCACGGTGGCCGTGGCGCGCAGTTCGTCGTCTCCGTCGCCGTAGATGTCGACCTGCATCACCATCGCCCGTCGTCCGGACCGCAGCATCGTGGGCACCGCGAAGGCCGCCCCCTGCCGGACCGGCCGCAGGTAGCGGATGAACAGATCCGCGGTGGTCATCGTGGTGCCCGGCTGCAGGTAGTCCAGCCCGAATTGTCCGCCCGCCACGTCCACGAGCGTGGCGATCAGGCCGCCCTGCAGCGCGCCGGAGGTGTTGACGACCGCGGGGCTGACCGGCATGGTCATGGCGAATTGGCCATTGCGGGTCGTGGGGCGCATGCCGATCTGGCCGAACAGCTCGGCGAGCGACGGGGCGGTCGACTCTTCGTCGGTGTCGCGGATGCCCAGGGCGCGGCTGCAGAAGTCGTACAGCTGGCCGGCGTCGACCGGCGTTCCGTTCAATTCCGAACCGAGCCAATGCAATCGCTGCGCACCCATCATCGTCTGCATGACGATGGCGGCCGCCGCGCCGACGTCCAATCCGGGGTTGAAGACCCCCTCGGTGATGCCTTGCCCGACGATGTCGCGAATCAGTCCGTGCAGGGGAGAGAGCACTCGGGCGTATTCGCGCGGCCGGGTCTCGGCCAGGTGCTGGTTGTAGAGCGTCAACGCGCGGTTGAGGCTGTCCTGGGTGCTCGATTCCGGCTGCTGGCTGAGTCGGTCGATCAACAGCTTCAGCGCCGAGGTGCTGTCCAGTCCCGTCGTCTCCGCGCGCCAGGTCTTGACCGATTGGGCGATGGTTCGGTCGAACAAAGCCAGCAGCAACTCGTCCTTGCTGCTGAAGTGTTGGTAGAAGGCGCGCAACGACGTCTTGGACCGTGCGACGACCTCCTGCACGGTGAAGTCGGTGCGTCCCGTTTCGCCCAGTATCGCCACGGCCGTCTTGATGAAGCGGTCGCCGCGCGTGATCTCGATGTCGTCGCCGGGGTCGGCCATGAGCGAGTGGTCCCCTTCCATTGCGCGCTGCTCGCGCCATGAGAATGAGGTTACCGCGCCTGGCAACCTATCCCTTGATCGAAGACGATGGCGGGTCTCGACAGCGAATTCTCAGGTGCTTGGCACCGCAGGAGCGAATAGCCGGCCGCCGGTGCGGGTACGCGCTCAGTGAACGGCTGTACTCGGCGAAGTGCGGCACTCAACGGGGGCGGTGAAACGCGACGGGGGTCGAGGTTCGACTCGCAAGTCGACCGCTCCTTGGAAAATCGACCGGCGCGCCGCGGTTGGCCGAGGGAGGAAAGGGTTCGGAGATGCCAGAGGTCCAACTTCACCACGAGGGACATCCGAAGTATCGACGGATGGTTCGATTCGACTGGTCGGACACCCCGCTGCACTGGGTGCCCGGCGACCCGTTCTCGACGCACATGATCAACGTGTTGCATCTTTTGCTGCCCGAGGGTGAGCGGCACTTCATCAAGGCGGTCCTCGAAGCGTCGTCGCTGGTCGATGATCCCGAGCTGGAGGCGGCGATCAAACCGTTCATTCAGCAGGAGTCCTGGCATGCATGGGCGCACCAGGTGGTGTTGGACCATCTGGCCGAGCAGGGCATCGATACCAAGCCGTACACCGACCGGCTCGGCAGGTTGTTGTCACTGACGTTGGGTGATCCGCCCAGGTGGTTTACGCCCGCGATGAAGCGGTGGTGGCTGTATCGACGCCTGGCCGATGTGGCGGCGCTCGAGCATTACACCGCGATGTTGGGCCAGTGGGTGCTGACGAACCGAGGCCTGGACTATGCGAAAGCCGACCCGATGATGCTCGACCTGCTGCGCTGGCATGGCGCCGAGGAGGTCGAGCACCGCTCGCTGGTGTACGACGTGTTCCAGCATGTCAGCGGCAACTACTGGATCAGGGCGTTCTCGATGTTCTTCACTACGCCGTTGTTCATCGCCTGGTGGGTCGCAGGTGCCCGCTACCTGATGGCCCAAGACCCCACGATCGACCAAAAGTGGCGTTGGCGCGACTGGTTGTGGGCCGCCCGCGAGTACCGGTTGCCAGGCCCGTGGAAGCTCATGGTGACAACGCCCGTCCGGTACCTGCGGCCCAGTCATCATCCCAACGATGAGGCGTCCACGCAGATGGCGGTCGACTACCTGAACTACTCGCCGGTGGCGAGAGCGGCTAAGGAGCGCGCGCGCTCGCAAGCGAAGTCGGGTGGTCCTGACAGTTCTCGAGGCACCGAAAGTTCCACCGGTGCGGCAAGAAAGGCCGAGGTCCGATGAAGGTTGTGGTGGATCTGGACACCTGCGATGGAAATGGCGTGTGCATGAGCATCTGCCACGAGGTGTTCGACGTGCGAGAGGACGGACTCCACGTGCTGCAGGAGCAACCGCCGGAGTCGTTGCGGGACAAGCTGGTTGGGGCCGAGGTGTCGTGTCCCACTCGGGCGATCACGGTGCAGGACTGACCGATGCCCACAGATCAGCTCAGGCAGGTTGTCGTCGTCGGTGCGGGCGTTGCCGGGACGCGGGCGGCGGAGACCCTGCGACAAGAGGGGTATGACGGTGACTTGACCATTGTGGGCGCCGAACGCCAGGCCCCGTACCACCGGCCTCCGCTCTCGAAGAAGTTGCTCACCGGCGAGGTGCACAGGGCCGGCGTCGACCTCGCGCCCCAGTTCGAGCTCGATGCCCGCGTGCTGCGCGGAGCTTCGGCGCTCAAGCTGGACATGGCCGCGCGTACGGTTCACGTTCGCGACGAAGATCACGACCTCGCTGTGCAATTCGACGGACTGGTCATCGCCAGCGGCGCGGTGCCGCGCGAGTGGCCGGGCGGGCCGGTGCCCGACGGCGTGCTGACGTTGCGCACGGTCGAGGACTGCCTGGGGATCCGGGAAACACTCGGCGCGCGCCCGCGGGTGGCCGTGGTGGGCGGCGGCTTCATCGGCGCGGAGGTGGCCGCCAGTTGTCGATCCCTGGGCCTGGACGTGGTCCTCATCGAGAAGGCCGAAAACCCGCTGCTCGCCGCATTGGGCAAGGAGTTGGCGCCCTACTGGGCCCAATTGCACCGTGACCATGGCGTGGACCTGCGGGTCGGCGCGGGTGTCGACGCATTCGTCGGCAACGGGCGGGTCGAGGCCGTTCGGCTCAGCGACGGTTCGCAGGTGCCGGCCGATCTCGTCGTCATCGGCCTTGGCGTGGTTCCTGCGACCGAGTGGCTGGACGGCACGGGACTGCGGGTCGACGACGGAGTGGTCTGCGATGGCACGGGCGCGGTCCAAGGCGACGCCGCGGGCGTCCCGGTCGTCGCGGCCGGCGACGTCGCGCGCTGGTGGCATCCGCTCTACGAGCGCCACCTGCGCACCGAGCACTGGGACGACGCCGGACGTCAGGGTGCGGCCGCCGCCCGGACCCTGCTGGCCGGCCTCGACCGCGCGGACACCTACGACGAGCTGCCCTACTTCTGGTCCGATCAATACGACGTCAAGGTCCAGATGCTCGGCGTACCAACAGGATACGATGCGCTGGAATTCGTCGAAGGCGATCCCGACTCGTGGGAATTCGTTGCCGCGTACGGCCGTAACGGCCACACCATCGCGGTGCTGGGAACGATCCCGGGTCGCGTGCATGCCTACCGCGGAGCCATCGAGAAGCGGGCCCAATTCCCGCCGTTGCCGCCGGACTAGCCGCCCCGGGCCGCGATCATCGCCGAGCGGTTGACCTTGGTCGCCGCGGTCCGGGGAATCGCATCGACGAACTCGACGGTCTTGGGCGCTTTGTAGGGGGCGAGGCGGTTCTTCGCGTACTCGATCACTTCCTGTTCGGTCAGTGGCGCGGCCCCGTCGGAGTCGGCGCGCTGAACCACGGCGTGCACCCGACGCCCCCATTGCGGGTCGGCCAGGCCGATCACGACGACGTCGGCGATGCCGGGGTGGCCGGCGAGCGCCGATTCGACTTCGGCCGGAAAGACGTTGGCGCCGCCGCTGACGATCATGTCGACGCGGCGGTCGACGATGTAGAGGTAGCCGTCCTCGTCCAGGTGGCCGATGTCGCCGGCGGAGCGGAACCCGTCCTCGGTCGACGGCAGCGGCGGCGCTCCGCCCAGATAGCGGTATCCGGCGCTCATCGGCGCCCGCAGGTACACCTCACCGTCTTCGCCGGGACCCAGCGGTCGCTTGTCGGCGTCCAGAATCCGGATCTCGGTGTCCCGGAATCCGCGGCCCACACTGCCCGGGTGGGCTAGCCATTCGTCGCCGCGCAGCGCGGTGAGCCCGAGGTTTTCGGTCATGCCGTATGCCGTCACGATCTGCTCGGGACTGAGCAGATCGAACCAGGTGTGCAACAGCGACGGCGGCATCACCGCGGCGCCCTGCAGGATGAACACGATGCTGGACAGGTCTCGCCGCCGCACGTCGGGTCGGGCCGCGATGCGCGCCAGCATGGTGGGCGTGGCGGTGAAGTTGGTGATCCGGAACCGCTCGATGACATCGAGAACCAGTGCCGCATCGAACTTTTCGAGTATCACCAGATGGTCGCCACCCAGCATCATCAGGAAGGTGGCGAAGCCGTTGGTGTGATACATCGGCGCGGGCACCATGATGGTCTGCGGCTGGACCACCGGTGTCCAGTTCGACAGGAACGGTTCGCCCTGTTGCGGGATCCACAGCGAGGGCGCCAGGTTGAGGATCACCTTGGGCACGCCGGTAGACCCGCTGCTGCAGATCCCGTTGGCGGTGGGGGAGACGGCGACCGGCAAGGCGCCATCGGGTTCGCCGGCCGCGCTTGCGTCGAGTTCCCAGCGGCTCTGTTCGTCGACGACCACGACGGGGTTGATGACGTCGCGCACCCGGTCGCGTTCCCACTCGGGAAGATCCCAGTGCATGGGGACGGGCACCGCGCCGATCTTCCAGCATCCCAGCGTCGCCAGCACCAGATGCTGGGAGTTCGGAATGGCCAGTGCTACAAGTGAACCCGTTTGCGCCCCGCGGCCGGCCAGCGCACGGCCCCACTGGTTGGCGCGGGCATCGAGTTCACCGAAGGTCAGCGAGGCCGCGCTGCCGTCGAGCGCGACGATCGTCACGGCCAAATCGTCGCGCCGTTCTTCGGCCAGCTGCCGCAGTTTTACCCCGAACGGGATGCCCTCAGCGAACGGATTGGGCGTCACCGCGGCGGCTGGGGATTGGCTCATTTGCGCCGCTCTCCTCCGCAAGCGGGCGGGGGTACCTCCCACATGTGGGGGCGTGCCGCCGCTGCATCGTCACCGGCGCGGGTCATGCCGATACCGGCTCACTGAACAGCGTCTCGAAGGACCCGTCCGAGACGCAGGGGATCAGGCGCAAGGCCAGTTCCTCGGTGCCCAGCGGCAACCGGATCAGCGGCTGGGTGTGCCGGTCGAGGACGCTGACGTCGGACTCGTCGCAGAAACCCAGGGCGCCGAGTAACTGGTGCGACGTGCGCATCACCTGTCGTGCCGTGTCTGCGGCCTTGAGCCGAAGAATCAGGGCGTCGGCCGAATGGATCTGTGCAGCAAGCGATTCCGGCCGGCAGATGGTGAACTTCGCGAGTTCGTGCAGTCCGCGGACCGCGACGGCGGCATCGGCGACGGCGAACCTGACGGCCTGGAAGTCGGCGAGCGGCTTGCCGAACTGGATCCGGGCGCGCACGTGCTCGGTGACCACCCGCAGCGATTGCTGCACCGCTCCCAGAATCCGCCATGATCCCAGCACGAGATGAAGGTTAACGTCACCGGCGGGCACGCTTGCATCGGGTGCGCTCAAGGTGGCCGGAACCAGGAACGGCCCCAGCTTGGCGCCGGTCCGCGACCCCGGCTGGGGCCGATAGCGATTGCCGTCCAGGTCCGCGGCGACCCACTCACCGGCCAGATCGCCGTGGTCGATGCGCGGGGCTTTCGGATTGACCAGGGTCAGGCGTGCGCCGTCGATCGCCAGCAGCTCCTCCACCAACGGATAGGGGAGCACGGTGGCGCCGGCGGCCTGACACAGCACCGCCGCGGCCAGCAGGTCGTCCGGCTCCGAGCGCACGTCGAGCTCGAAGGCACCGACGTCGTTGAGCGCGGTGCGCGCCGCATCCCGGATGGTGTCGTCGGTCTCGGCGCGCAGCGCGGCCGGCGGTCCGCCCAATCGGGTCAAACGCTTACCCGCGACGGCCGCGAAATCGCTGATGTCTTGCGGCAGATCGGTTTTCACCTGTGTTCTCCCAATACGTCTCGTGCCACCAGCATGCGTTGCACCTCGATGGTGCCCGATGCCACCGTGGCCGCCTGCGCGTAACGCCAATGGTCTTCGATCGCTCCGTGCAGCGCCGCGGAGGTTCCGCTGTCCAGCGCCGTGGGGCCCAGCACGTCGAACAGCAGCTCGGCGACGAGTTGATCGCACGTGGTGGTGATGATGCGTGCGGCGCTGGCGGCCGCCCCGGCCGCCGGATCGTCCTGCAGTGACACGGCGCGATAGGCCAGCAACCGGGCGACCCGCAGGTCGACGAGGGCGCGCACCCAGCGGGTGCGGATCGTTTCGGGAAGCTGGTCCCAGTCGTCACCGAGTTGGGCGCGCATCCGTTCGAGCAGCGATTCGCAGCGCGCGTAGCGCGCGATGCCCACCCGCTCGAACGCCAGGGCTTCGCGCATCACCCGCCAGCCGTCGCCGACCTCGCCGAGCACGTCGCCGGGATACGCCTGCACGTCGTCCAGGAACATCTCGTTGAGGTGGTGCGGTCCCAGCATCGACGGGATCGGCCGGACCGTGAATCCGGCTCGGTCCATCGGAATGAGAAAAAGGGTGAGCCGCTTGTGCTTTGGGGCTTCGGGATCGGTGCAGGCCGCCAGCACGCACCAGGATGCCATCAGCGCGTACGACGTCCACACCTTCTGGCCGGTGATGCGCCACCCGTCGCCGTCGGCAACGGCGCGGGTGCGCAACGACACCAGGTCGGTGCCGGCCTCCGGCTCGGAAAAGCCCTGGCACCAGATCACGTCCCCGGAGGCGATGGCCGCCAGGTGCTTGGCCTTCTGTTCGGCCGTCCCGTACCGCATGAGCGCGGGCCCGACCCAGTTGATCCCCATGTACTGCGGACCGCGCGGCTCGTGCTGCGCCCACATCTCCTCGCGCAGGACCGTCTGCTGCCAGACCGAACCACCACCGCCGCCATGCTCTTTCGGCCACGCCAACGCCAGCAGCCCCTCGGTGGCCAGCAGCTTGCAGAACGTCTCGGTGGTGGCGAGGTCCTGCGGGTTTTCGGTGCAGGCGCCCAGAAAGTCGGCGGGGATGTGGTTGGCCACCAACTCGCGCAGGTGGCTGCGCAGTTGCCCGGCGTCGTCGCCGAGGTCATAATCCATTGTCGTCATCCCTTCGGCAGCCCGAGCAGGCGCTCGGCGATGATGTTGCGCTGGACCTCCGACGTCCCGCCGTAAATGGTCGCGGCCAGCGCGTCCTGGCGTTCGAACAGCAGATCCGGGTCGGTGGCCGAATCCGGGCCCGCCGCGGCCGCACCGAGTTCCCAAACCCGCTGCAAGGTCAGCGATCCGAGCAGTTTCATGGTGTCGGCTTCCGGGCTGGGCCGGCCCGCCAGTTCGTTGCCCAGGGCGCGGTAACCGGTGGCCCGCAATGCTTCGGCGTCTGCCAGCAGTGCACCGAGTTCGGCGTAGGCGTCGTGGCTCGAGTCCGCGGCGTCGCGCACCGAGTCGAGCCCGCGTTTGATCTCGACCCAGTTCATGATCCAGATCATCTGGCGTTCGTGGTGCAGCGACGACATGGCGACGTGCCAGCCGCCGTTGAGCGGTCCCAACAGGTTCTCCGCCGGCACTGCGACGTCGTCGAGGAAGACCTCGCAGAACGTCTCATCGGAGATCGACGACATCCGGATGGGTTCGATCCTGACCCCGGGCGACTGCAGGTCGAGGATGAGGCACGAGATGCCACGGTGTTTCGGCGCGTCCGGATCAGTGCGGGCGTAGAGGGTGCACCACCGCGACAGGTGCGCCTGGGTGGTCCAGATCTTGTGGCCGTTGACCCGGAACACGTCGCCCTCGCGCACCGCGCGGGTGCGCAGGCCGGCGAAATCCGACCCCGCTTCGGGCTCGGACATGCCCAGCGCCCACCACTCGTCGCCCCGCAGCAGCGGGACGAGCAGACGCTCGATCTGGGCGGGTGTGCCGAATTGCCGGATGCCCGGCGCGGCGACGCCGGGCCCCGCGATGTTGGGGAGCTTGGGTGCCGACCGCAGTGCCGCCTCGATTCGGACCTCCATGGCGTCGCGCAGGCCCAGCGATCGGCCGCCGTGCTCGCGGGGCCAGGTCGGCTGCAACCACCCGGCCTCGAATGAGGCCCGCTGGTAATCGCGCCGCAAACTCAGATCCCAGCGGTAGTGCCGATAGTTCGCGTAGTAGTCGTCGGGCAGAAACTCCGCCAGCCACGCGCCGAATTCGTCCACCACGACACTCACCGGCACCGCTCCTGCTCGTCGCGGCGTCCCCCGCAAGCGGGCGGGGGTACCTCCCACTTGTGGGGGCGTGCCCCCGCTGCATCGTCGCCGGTGCGACTCACGCGGCACCCCCACAGAATCGGCGGCCCACCTCGTAATACAGGGCGCGGCTGTCGCCTAGCAGGGCGGCGCCCTGCCAGGCGCGCCTGACGTAGAGGTGGGCGTCGTGCTCCCAGGTCTGCCCCAGGGCGCCGTGCACCTGAACGGCCGTGCGCGTGCAACTGGCCGCCGCATCGTTGGCCGCCGCCTTGGCCAACGCCGCGGCGGTCCACATGTCGGTCGAGGGCGTGTCCGGTTCGGCAAGGCGCGCCGCCGCGGCGTAGGTCAGGCTGCGGGCGCGTTCGATGCTGACGTAGTTGTCCGCCAGTGCGTGTTTGATGCCCTGGAACGCACCAATCGGCTGGCCGAACTGGCGCCGTGACTTCGCGTACTCGACCGAGCGGTGCAGCGCGGCGCTCGCCACGCCCAGCAGGTCGGCGGCCGCGGCCACCCAGGGCGCCGTCAATGCCGAATCGAGGTCGGCGGGCGCCACCGCGACGGGCTCGGCGTCGATCTCGACGCCGGCCAACGGGTGGGCGGGATCGGTCGATTCGGCCGCCGGCACCGCGGTGACGCCGTCGCCGCAGCGCGCGACCGCCGCCACGGTGTCACCGTCGTCGCAGCGGGCCAGCGTGACGACGAGCTCGGCGCGCGACAGGTTGGGGACGGCAATCGCCGTGCCGCGCAGGCGTCCTTGGCGCAGTGTCATGGGCGCACCGGGCAGTCGGGATCCGTGGGCGTGAACCGCCAGGGTGGCCACGACACCGCCGGCGATGTCGGTCAGCACCGCGTCGAGTCCGGTGTTGCGCAGCAGGCCCGCGGCCAGACCTATGCTGCCCAACAACGGAATTGGGGCCAGCGCCGCACCGCATTCCTCGAGAACCAGGGCCAGCTCGACCGGTCCGTAGTCACCGACGCCCGGGGCGGCCAGCTCGGTCCAGCCGAGGTCGACGACCGTCTTCCACAGCGTGCGCCAGCGCTCGGGGTCGGTGATCGCTTGACGCGCGGCATCGGGTGGACACTCCGTACGTAATATGTCGCGTACGGTGTCGCGCAGCGTCAGCTGCTCCGAGTTCAGCCCGACATCCATAAGACCTCTAACATAGTAAAGATAATAAACTAGCCGTGCCGTCGCAATCGCACGGATCCGACGTAGAGGTGGCGCATGGCCGAGTGGTATCTGTTCCTGCCCCAGGTGAGATTGTCGGCAGCCGACATTGCGGACCGGGCACATCAGGCCGAGGCCAGCGGTTTCGCCGGTATCGCCTTCATCGATCACCTCGAGGCGCCCGGGCTGCCCGACGAAAGCATCTGGGAGGCAATGGGCATTGCCAGCTGGGTGGCGGCCAAGACCGAGCGCTTGCGGATCGGGCATCTGGTGCTGTGCGACGCGTTTCGGCACCCTGCCGTGCTCGCCAAACAGGCCGTCACGTTGTCCGAGGCGTCGGAGGGCAGGTTCGAGCTAGGCCTCGGCGCGGGATCATGGCCGTCGGAGTTCACCAGATTTGATGTCGGCCAACAGGATCCGCGGGCGAGGGTCGAACAACTCGGCCGGCATCTGAGATTGCTCAAGCAGTACTGGGGCGACGGCGACGAGCGAAACGGCCCGGCCCCGCAAGCGCCGCCGAGATCTCACCCGATACCGCTGGTCCTGGGTGGGAGTGGACCCATGATGATGGAACTCGTTCGCGAGCACGCGGATTGGTGGAATCTACCGGCGCACCAGCTCGACCGGCTGCCGAAGCTCGCCGGGGCCGCGGGGACGGCCCGGATGTCGATTCAGCAGATGGTCGGCTTCGTGCGGTCCGGTAGTGATCCCGATAGCGTGCGCGAGGTCAGCATCCGGCGATTCGGCAACCTCGGATCGGGGCTGGTCTGCGGCGACGCCGACGAGCTGATCGGACACTTCACTGGTTTGGCGGCCCAGCGGGTAGAGCGGTTCTACGTATGGTTCGCCGACTTCGCCGCTCCGGAGTCCTTGCACGAGTTCGGCGAATCGGTGATCAAAGCCTTTCCGGCGCCGTAGGCCTCAGCCGCGTTTCGCGCGGCGCCGGGCTTCGGTCGGTACGACCGGCGGTCGCGCGAACGGGCCACGCTCCACGGCCGACAGCCGGATCTCCGGCAGATCGACCGACGGGTCGACGGTGTCCAGCCAGGCGACCGCCTCGGCGACGTCCGCCACCTGAATCGCATACATCTCGAAGGGGACGTCCTGCAGCATCTCGGTGGCCACCGGGCCCGGCGTGACGATATGCACGCTGATGCCGTCGCGGTCGACCTCGAGCGCCAGGGCTCGCGCGAACGCGTTCATCCCGGCCTTCGACGCGGAGTAGGCGGTGCGGGCCGGCATCGGCTCGTGTGCGGCCGACGACGAGATGAACACCAGCCGCGAGCCCGCCGACATCTTCGGCAGGACCGCCGAGGTCACCACGAAGCACGAATCCAGGTTGGCCGACATGATGGCCTGCCACTGCTCGAAGGTCTGCTTGCGTGCGTAGGTACCCCCGAGCGCGCCGGCGGCGTGAACGACGAGATCGATCGCCGCCAATGTGCCTATGGCAGCGGAAAAGTTGCTGGGGTCGGACGCGTCGGCGACGATGTGGCGGGCACCGATCTCCTCGGCGGCGGCCCGCAGCGGGGCCTCGCGGCGCGCCGAGAGGACCACGTCGTAACCGCGCTCAACCAGCTTGCGGGCGCAGCCCTTTCCGATCCCGCCGCTACCGCCGGTGACCAATGCGGTTCGCATGACCGTGCAGGCCGCCCTTCAGGAGTGCCGAATGTCTCGCGGCCGCGACAACGCCTGCGGGGAGAGCGCGTAGATGCGCTGGTCGTGCTGACCGGACAGGACGTAGGTCTGCGTGTCGGCCAGGTGCCGGCCCGCAATGCGGCGAGCCCGATCGACGTTGCCCTCGGCGATCGTCTCGGTGAGCTTGACGTGGGTGTTGAGCACCGCGCGGCGCTGAGTGAGCGACGGGTAGGTGCCGCGGGACGCGCTCTCGTCGGCCCACTGTCGTTCGTGGCTGCTCCACAGTGTCTCGAGGCTGCCGACGACCGCGATGATCGTGTGATTGCCGCAACCGCGCACGACGTGGTCATGGAACTCGCGCCCGATTTCGGTGAAAAGCCTTCCATCGTCCAGGTTTTCGGCCATCGACTCGTTGATCCGGGTGAGTTCGGGTACCAACGTGCTCGCCCGGTCCGGCCGGCGAGCGGCCAGGGCGGCGCAGGCGGGCTCGAGTTCCTGCAGGGCCATGCCGAGGTCGGCGAGCTCCACGGACTCGCTCTGCAACAACAACCCGAGCATGTAGGCGGCGCTGGTCTTGGCCGGGGCGTGCACGACGGCGCCGCCGCGGTTGCCCCGCCGCACCGAAACCAGCCCCTCGGTCTCCAGAATTCGCAGGGCTTCGCGCAGCGACACCAAGCTCACATTGAATTGTTCGACGAGCACCTCTTGACGTGGCAAGAGATCACCGTCCGCGAGTTCACCGTCGATGATCTGACGGCGCAACTCGTCGGCTACGATTTCGGCGATCCGCGGCGCCGACAGCCGGCGCCGGGCGTCGGGGCCAATTCCCAAGGCGGTCATCCGATCCTCAAAACACAAGCAACTCGCTGGCTTAGCTATTTTAACAGTAATGATATAAATAGCTTCTCTGGTCGCATGCCGATCGGAAGGGCGGGTGTAATTGAGCGAGCGGGCCGACAGCCGGCCGACACCGCTACACGATTTGCGTGTCGTCGAGATCAGTGACCGGATAGCGGGCAGCTACTGCGGGAAGCTGCTGCTCGACGCTGGCGCGCAGGTGCGCAAAATCGAGCCGCCGCAAGGGGATTCGTTGCGGAGCTACACCGCCAGCGGGTCCCCGCTTGCCCAGGGGCGCGCCGCCCCGTTCTTCAGCTACCTCAACGCGGGCAAGCGCAGCATGACGTTCGCTCCGGACTCACAGCGCTACCGCGACGAACTGGCCGGCGCCGACGTGATCGTCGTCACCGCCGGCCGGGCGCGCGCCGCGGCGCTGGGCATCGACCCGGAACGACTGCTGGAACACTCGCCGCGGGCGATCATCGTCACCATCTCCGACTTCGGCTGGACCGGACCTTACGCGGACCGGGCCGCCACCGAGTTCACCTTGCAGGCGTGGGCCGGCTCGCCCGGCTTCCGCGGCGACCCCGCCGGTCCGCCGATCGCCATCGGCGGCGATCTCGGCGAGTACATGGGCGGCGTGTTCGCCGCCTTCGGCACCCTGGCCGTCCGGCGCCGCGTCGAGCGCGGCGGTCCCGGCGAGCACCTGGACCTGTCCATGCTGGAAGCGCTGACCACGATGCAGAGCAGCGAATGGCTGCATTCCCAGCTGCTGTGCGTCCCGCCGATCGGGCGCACCACCGAGGTCCCCTCGATCGAACCCGCCAAGGACGGCTACGTCGGGATCACCATGGTCACCGGTCAACAGTGGCTCGATTTCGCCGCGATGGTGGAATGTCCGCAGCTGGAGGAGATCGAACAGCTGCGGTTTCAGATCGGCCGGTGGCAATACCGCGACCTGATCCGCGAACAGATCCGTCCCTGGCTGGCCGAACGGACCGTCGCGGAGATCGTCGAACTCGGACAGCTGTTCCGGCTGCCGATCGCGGCGCTGGGCAACGGTGCCACCATCCGGGAGCTGGAGTACGTGCGCGAGCGCGAAGTCTTCGTCGCCAACCCCGTCGGGTTCGATCAGCCGCGGCCGCCCTGGCTGATGGCGGCCTGCGCACCCAGACCCGTGGGTGATACGCCCCTCGTCGGCGAGGGGGATAGCGAGTCCCCCTGGCGCCGTTCGCAATTCGAAGCGGAGCCGGAGCCCGACGGGCTGCCGCTGGCCGGTGTCCGCGTCGTCGACCTGACCGCCTTCTGGGCCGGGCCCGCCGCAACCCACCTGCTGGCCGCCTTCGGCGCCGACGTCGTCAAGATCGAGTCGATCCAGCGTCCCGACGGCATCCGGTATTCGGGCGGGATGCGCACCGACGTGGACGACTGGTGGGAGTACGGCTGGGTGTTCCACGCGATGAACACCAACAAGCGTTCGGTCACACTGGATTTGGGGTCCGAGCGGGGCCGCGGTCTGTTCACCGAGCTGGTCGCCGGCGCCGACGTGGTGATCGAGAACTTCTCGCCGCGGGTGATGGAGCAATTCGGGCTGACCGACGACGTGCTGCGCAAGGTCAACCCGAAACTGGTGTTCGCCCGGATGCCGGCGTTCGGCGTCGAGGGGCCGTGGCGCGAACGCGTCGGGTTCGCGCCCACCATGGAACAGATCGCCGGCCTGGCCTGGGTGACCGGCCTGCCCGACGCGCCCCCGGTGACACCGCGCGGGGCCTGCGATCCGCTGGCCGGTGTGCACGCCGCGTTCGCCGTGCTGGCCGCGCTGAACTTCGCCGAACGCACTCAGACCGGCCAGCTGGTCGAGCTGCCGATGCTGGAAACCGTGCTCAACGCCACCGCGATTCAGGCGATCGAGTCCGAAGTGTTCGGGGTGACGTTGAGCCGTCGCGGCAACCGCGGTCATGGCACGGCGATCCAGAACATCTACCGGTGCGCCGGACCCGACGACTGGATCGCGATCACCGTTCGCGACGACGCGCAGTGGTGGGCGCTGGTGGCGTTGATGGACCGACCGGTGTGGTGCGACGACGAGGAGCTGTCCACGATCGCCGGGCGGCACCGTCGAGCCGACGACATCGATGCCCGGCTGGCGGACTGGTTCATCGGGCGGCCACGCGATGCGACGGTGGAGCTGTTGGCGGGCGCGGGAATTCCCGCCGCGCCGGTGGTGTCGCCGTCGCTGGTCACCGACAACCCCCAACTGCGCGAGCGCGGCTTTTTCGAGGCATTGCATCATTCGAGCACCGGGCTGGGGCTCTACCCCTGCCCGCCGTTCGCCCGGCTCGCCGGCCAGCAGCGGTGGCTGCTGCGGCCGCCGCCGAAGCTTGGCGAGCACAATGAGGAGGTCCTGCGCGAAAGGTGCGGGCTGACCGACGAAGAACTGACCCGCCTGGCGACCGGCGGGGTGATCGGGACCCGACCCAAGGGCCTATGAGAAGTGGAGGGCAGCTGATGCGCGTTACGGTCGATGAGAACTTGTGCGAGGCCAATGGCTTCTGCGAATCGCTTGCGCCGGAAGTGTTCGAGCTGGGCGACGAGGACGTCGTGCAGATCGCGGACGGCCCGGTGCCGCCGCGTCTGGAGATCGATGTGCGGGCCGCGGTGGACCAATGTCCCAAGGCCGCGCTGCGGTTGGTCGACTGAGCTTTCGCGCGTAAGTGATTCAGCGCCGCTCGGTCAGCGAGATGGCCATCTCGTCGTAGATCGACATGTTGGTGGTCAGATTCGGATGGGCCACCTTCGCCGGACCGATCTCGATGTCGTCGCAGCGCAGCAGCAGCTCGTCGAGGACCGCGCGCAGTTCGGCCCGGGCCAGCATCGCGCCCAGGCAGTGGTGGGGTCCGCCGCCGCCGAACGCCACGTGCGGGTTGGGCTGTCGGCCGATGTCGAAGGTGAACGGCGAGGAGAACACCTCCTCGTCGCGGTTGGCCGAACGCAGCGTCGACACCACGCGTTCGCCCTTGGCGATGTGCTGGCCGTCCATCTCGACGTCGACCTTGGCGGTGCGCGTCCAGTACGCCACCGGTGACGCCCAGCGCAACACCTCCTCGACCGCGCTGGCCATCGGGCTGCAGGCGTTCGTCGCCAACCCCGAGCAGATGGAACGCTATCGCGAGCGGGAAGACCTGCGGGCCAACCCG
>NZ_LZKV01000121.1:0-11341 GCF_001672995.1 Mycobacterium sp. 1482292.6
ACGCCGAACTCGTCAGGGAATGGCACTCCGCCCGCCAAGCCGCCAACCTCGCGGGCGGCGGACGGGTGGTCGGCCAGCTTGGCGAACTTGTCGACGCCCCGGGCACCCGCCATCGCCACCCCGATGCCGACCGGCACGTCGGGCACGTCCCACAGCCGGGCCGAGTCGACCTGGAAATAGTCGCCGGTGAAGTCCACCAGTTGCCCGCCGAAAAGCTCTCGGATGATCTTGATCGCTTCGCGCAGCATGTCCTGCCGGCGCGTGACGGTCGGCCAGCCCTTGCCGACGACGTGTTCGTTGAGGTTTTCACCGCTGCCCAGGCCCAGGGTGAACCGGCCGTCGGACAGGATCTGCACGGTGGCCGCCTGCTGGGCGACGACGGCGGGGTGATAGCGCATCGTCGGGCACGTCACATAGGTGTAGAGGTCGACCCGCTCGGTGGCCTGTGCCACCGCACCCAGCACCGCCCAGGCGTTCGGCGCGTGTCCTTGCGTGGTGAGCCACGGCGAGAAGTGATCGCTGCACACGTGGAAGTCGAAGCCGCGCTCTTCGGCCGAAACCGCATATCGGACAAGGTCTTTGGGTCCACTCTGCTCGGTCATCAAAGTGTAGCCAAAATTCGTCATGCGTGACGGAGTACCCGACTACACAGAGCGCAAACGACGCCCTCGGTTACGACCCGCTGTGCGGCCGCGCCCTCAGCCCGCGGTGGTGATCGAGTCCCCGGTCACCCCGGCGGCCCGGCGCGCGGCGAGCCGGCGCTTCTGCGGCTCGATCGTGTAGCGAGGGTCGCCGGCCGATTCCTTGCCGGCCTCGAAGAAACCGAACCTCAGTGCGGCGGATGCCGTCAGCAACGCGAGGCCGGACAGGACCGCGACGCCGCGGCGCCGCCCGCCCAGCAGCGCGCCCAAACCGCCTGCGGCGGCTAGCCATTCGCTGGCCGTCAGGAGCCGTCCGGGCGTGCCGTGATGCAGCGGTTCCCTGGTCACCGGGTCCATCCGGCGCTCCATCACCCGGGTGCAGATCAGGTCGCCGACCGCGCCGATGACGGCGAGCTTGCGGGCGGGCCCGGCCTCGGCGACCCCGGTGGTGATCATCGCCAATCCCGAGGCGGCCAGGCTCGCCGAACTGACGAACACGAACGGCAGGTCCCGATACGCGGCGTTCCACGTCGGGGTCGCGGTGTCGGTGAGCAGCACCGCGGTGTAGACGGCGAGCGGCGCCGCGAACACCGCGGCTTCCAGTCCGGCCGGCCCCTCCACGGCGCGCAGCACGGGCCGCAACGGGCCCAACGGGATTCGCTCGCCGGTCATCCGGTCGACCTCGGCGGCAGAGGCAACGCCGATGCCGGCCGAGAACAGGCTGAGAATCCAGGAACCGATGCTCATCGGCGAGGTCAGCTTGACCGTCCGCAGCATGTTGACGAAGCGCTCGGGCCGGCCCAGATCCTTCACCAGGGCGAGCGCACCCAGGGCGACCGCGATCAGCGCGGAGAGCCTGGTGTTGCGGCGCAACGTGTTTCGCCCGGTGAGCTGGGCACCGGCCGCCAGCAATCCGGAGCCACCGGCGACGCCGCCCAGGAACAGGTAGGCCGCGACTTCGTGTCCCCACGGCGCGGGCTTGACCACCGGCCGCCCGTAATACGAGGTGAACTCGGCGTCGGGGACCATCGGCATCTCGCGGGAGCCGTCCGCGCCGCCGCGCCGGCCCGCGCGCCTGCCTTTGCGCCGCTTGCCGCCCTTGGGCTCCGGCGGACGGAAGCTGTCGAATTCCGACGTGCTCATCGGCTCCTCCAAAACGCCAGCGCGGCCGCGCCGACCATGCCGGCCGCGGCCAGGCCGGCGCGCTTGAACATGGCCGGCAGATCGGCCGTGCAGACCCGCGGGTCGGGCGGCAGCCCGTACACGTCCGGCTCGTCGAGCAGCAGGAACACCGACCCGGTGCCGCCGACGCCGTCATTCTCGTTGGCGCCGTAAAGCCTTGCCTCCGTGCGCCCCTCGGCGTGCAGCTGGGCGACCCGCTCGCGCGCCTGGGCCACCAGCTCGCCGTGATCGCCGAACTTGATCGATGTCGTCGGGCAGGTCTGGGCGCACGCCGGGATCTGGTCCTCGACCAGGCGGTCGTAGCAGAGCGTGCACTTCTGGGCGACCCCGGTGACGAACTCCTCCTTCGGCCGGCCCGGGCGTTCCACCGGTGTCGCGTAGGTGCCGTCGCTGCGCCGTTCGACCACGCCGAACGGGCAGCCCGCCACGCAGGTGCCGCAGCCGTTGCAGACGTCGTGCTGCACCACCACCGTGCCGAACTCGGTGCGGAACAGCGCGCCCGTCGGGCAGACGTCCAGGCAGCCGGCGTGCGTGCAATGCTTGCACACGTCCGACGACATCAACCAGCGAAACTCCGGGGTGTGCAGCGGCTGCGAAACCGGTTCGGCGGCAGCGATTTTCGCGGCGCCGGGCAAGGCGGGCATGCCGAGATCGATCAGGGCACGGCCGGATTCGCGGGCCTCTTTGATGCGCTCGCGGCCCTGCTCGATGAAGGCCACGTGCCGCCAGGTGCTGGCGCCCAGCGCGCCGGTGTTGTCGTACGAGGACCCCAGCAGCTCGAGGTCGCCGTCGCGCGGGTTGCGGTTCCACTCCTTGCAGGCGACCTCGCAGGCCTTGCAGCCGATGCAGATCGAGGTGTCGGTGAAAAAACCCTTGCGCGGCTTGGCGTCCGGCCATCCGGCCGCCGCGGCCGGGTCAGTCGGCCCGGTCAGCTGACCCATCGGCTCCTCCTTCCCAGGCGGCGTCACTCACCCGTGTGTTGCCGGTTTCGGTGGTGACGCCCGAGCGTGACTGGTAGTCGGCGATCAGCCGCAACAAATCCTCGCTCTGCGGGCGGCGGCCCGGCCGGATGTCGCACGACCCGGCCTTGGACTCCTGGATCTGCACGTTGGGATCGAGCGTCACACCGAGCAGGTCGTTGGCCGCGTCCCCGCTGACCACCGCGTCGCTGCCGACTCCCCAGTGGTAGGGCAAGCCGATCTGGTGCACGGTGTGGCCGTTGATGATCAGCGGGCTCACCCGCTGGGTGACCAGCACCCGGGCTTCGATCGCGGCGCGGGGCGAGATGATGGTGGCCCACCCGTAGGGCTCGAGGCCGCGCTCGGCGGCCAGTTCCGGGGACACCTCGCAGAACATCTCCGGTTGCAGCTCGGAGAGGTAGGGCAGCCACCGGCTCATGCCGCCCGCGGTGTGATGCTCGGTGAGCCGGTAGGTGGTGAACACGTACGGGTAGACGTCGGCGCCCGGGTCACCGGCGCTGGGTGCGCTCAGATTGTCCTTGCGCGGGAACGTGATTCGCGCGGGATTGCGCTGCTGCGGATACAGCGCGTTGGTCACCGGTGACTCCTGCGGCTCGTAGTGCGTGGGCAACGGCCCGTCGACCACACCCTTCGGCGCGAACAGCCAGCCCTTGCCGTCGGCCTGCATGATGAACGGGTCGTCCCCGGCCAGCGCATCGGGTCCGCCGAGATCGGGGTCGGGCCGGCTGCCGGGAGCCCGGTCGGCCACGAAGTCCGGGACGTCGTAGCCGACCCAGCGGCCCTGCTCCTCGTCCCACCAGACGTAGCGCTTGCGCTCGCTCCACGGCTTGCCGTCCGGGTCGGCCGACGCGCGGTTGTAGAGCACCCGCCGGTCGGCGGGCCACGCCCAGCCCCATTCCGATTGGCTCGGCGACTCACCGCCGTGCGGCACCCGGCGCGCCGCCTGGTTGGTGGCGTTCGCGTAGACCCCGGTGTAGATCCAGCAGCCGGCGGCGGTCGACCCGTCGGCGCGCAGCTCGGTGTAGGACGTCAACGGCCCGGAGCCGTCGACGCGATAGCCGTTGACCTCGGCCAGCACCGCTTCCCCGTCGGGCTCGCCGTGCTCGTCGGCCGGGTAGTCCCAGCTCAGGTCCAGCAGCGGCCGGTCGCGCTCGTCGGTCGACCCGGCCAGCCGTTGCCGGATCCGTTTGCCGAGCTCGTAGAAGAACTGCAGTTCGCTCTGGCACTGGCCCGGCGGCTCGACGGCCTTGTGCCGCCACTGCACCAGCCGCTGCGTCTGGGTGAAGGATCCGGCCTTTTCCACATGCGTCGCGGCGGGCAGGAAGAACACCTCGGTGTCGATCTCGGAGGTCTTGAGTTCGCCCGAGGCGATCTCGGGTCCGTCCTTCCACCAGGTGGCCGATTCGATGAGGTTGAGATCGCGGACCACCAGCCACTTGAGATGTGACATGCCCATCCGCTGCATGCGGCCGTGGGCCGAACCGACCGCGGGGTTCTGGCCGAGCAGGAAGTAGCCCTCGACCTCGTCGTCAAGCATCCCCATCACGGTCTGATAGGTGCCGTGCGGGCCGGACAACCGCGGCAGATAGTCATAGGCCCAGTCGTTGTCGGCGGTCGCCGCGTCCCCCCACCACGCCTTGAGCAGACTGACGGTGTAGGCATCGGCGTTGGCCCAGAAGCCTTTCTGCTTCTTGGATCCGACCGCGTCGAGGTAGTCGGCCAGGGTGTCGTGCATGCCCGCCTTGGGCATCGGCAGGTACCCGGGCAGCAGGTTGAACAGCGTCGGGATGTCGGTGGAGCCCTGGATGGTGGCGTGGCCGCGCAGCGCCATGATGCCGCTGCCCGGACGGCCGACGTTGCCCATCAGCAGCTGCAAAATCGTTGCGGTGCGGATGAATTGGGCGCCGAGCGTGTGCTGGGTCCAGCCGACGGCGTAGGCGAAGCAGGTGGTGCGCTCGCGCCCGGAGTTCTCCACGATGGATTGGGCCAGGTAGTCGAAATCCTCGCGGCTGATACCGCAGACGTCCTTGACCATTTCCGGGGTGTAGCGGGCGTAGTGGCGCTTGAGGATCTGGAACACGGTCCGGGGGTGCTGCAGGGTTTCGTCGCGCTTCACGTTGGCGTGCGCCAGCGGCGGGCCGCCGCTGCCGTGCTCCTGTCCGGCTCCGCTTTCCGAGGCGGTGGTGCCGTGCGTGTGGCCCCCGCCCGGGGACTCGATCTGGCCGTTGCCCTGCTCGTCGTAGGCCCAGCTCGACGTGTCGTACTGCCCGGTTTCGGGGTCGAATCCGGAGAACAGGCCACCGAGATCCTCGGTGTCCCTGAAGTTCTCGTTGATCAGGGTGGCGGCGTTGGTGTAGGCGACGACGTACTCGGAGAACCACAGGTCGTTGGACAGGATGTGGTTGATCAGCGCGCCGAGCAGCACCACGTCCGAACCGGCGCGGATCGGGATGTGCCGGTCGGAGACCGCCGAGGTCCGGGTAAAGCGCGGGTCGACATGGATCACCCGGGCACCGCGCGCCTTGGCCTCTTCCACCCACTGGAACCCGACCGGGTGGCACTCGGCCATGTTGGAGCCCTGGATGACAATGCAGTCGGCATTGGCCATGTCTTGCAGTGATTGGGTGGCGCCGCCGCGCCCGAAGGAGGCTCCCAGACCGGGAACCGTGGCGCTGTGTCAAATACGAGCTTGGTTCTCGATCTGAATGGCGCCCGCGGCGGTGAAGAGCTTCTTGATGAGGTAGTTCTCTTCGTTGTCCAGGGTGGCACCGCCGAGCGCGGCGATGCCCATGGTGCGGCGCAGCAGGTTGCCCTTCTTGTCGATGTCCTGCCAGCTGTTGCGCCGCGATTCCACGAAGCGGTCGGCGATCATGTCGATCGCGGTGTCGAGCTCCAGCGGTTGCCACTCGGTGGCCCGCGGCGGGCGGTAGAGGACCTGCAGCTGCCGGCCGGGCGAATTCACCAGCTGCTCGCTGGCAGAACCCTTGGGACACAAGCGTCCCCGCGAGATCGGCGAATCGGGATCGCCCTCGATCTGGACCACCCGCTCGTCCTTGACGTACACCCGCTGACCGCAACCGACGGCGCAGTACGGGCACACGCTCTGCACGACGCGGTCGGCCGTGCTGGTGCGCGGCGCCAGCGCGCGGGTCTGTTTGGAGGTCACCGCCGAGCCGCGGCCAAGCTTGTCCGTCGAGCGCAACTGGCGCAGGACGGGCCATTCCAGAAACACTTCGCGCAGGGCCATGTCCTAACCCTAGTGCGGTGGGCCCGATCAGCGCACCACGATGGTGTGTTCGCCGCGCGGTACCAGCTCGCCGATGACCGGCGCCCCGGGGATCTCTCCGGCGATCAGCAGCCCACCGGAGGTCTGCGCGTCGGCGAGCAGCAATGCGTCGTCCTCTCCCACGGCGGACAGGTCGACGTGCGGCGCCACCCAGTCGAGGTTTCGCCGGGTGCCGCCGGAGAGGTAGCCGGCCGCCAGCGCCGCCCGCGCGCCGTCCAGGTAGGGCACCGCCGCCGAATCGATCACCGCCGTCACACCGCTGGCCCGCGCCAGCTTGTGCAGATGCCCGAGCAACCCGAAACCGGTGACGTCGGTGGCACATTGGACCCCGGCCGCCAGCGCCGCCGCGGCCGCGTCGGCGTTGAGCGTGGTCATCACGGCGACCGCCTCCTCGAAGCGCTCCCCGGTGGCCTTGTGCCGGTTGTTCAGCACGCCGACACCCAGCGGTTTGGTCAGCGACAGCGGAGTCCCGGGTTTGCCGGAGTCGTTGCGCAGCAAGCGGTTTGGGTCGGCGATCCCGGTGACCGCCAGCCCGTACTTGGGTTCGGGGTCATCGACGCTGTGCCCGCCGGCCAGGTGGCAGCCGGCCAGTGCGCACACTTCCAGCCCGCCGCGCAGCGTCTCGGCGGCCAACTCGAACGGCAGCACCTCGCGCGGCCAGCCCAGCAGATTCACCGCGACAACCGGGCGCCCGCCCATCGCGTAGACGTCGGACAGCGCGTTGGTGGCCGCGATGCGGCCCCAGTCGTAGGCGTCGTCGACCACCGGGGTGAAGAAGTCCGTGGTCGCGATCAACGCCGTGCCCTCTTGGATGCGCACCACCGCCGCGTCGTCGCCGTTGTCCAGGCCCACCAGCAGCTCCCCGAACGGGTCGCGCGGCGGGTTGGAACCCAGCCCGCGGACCACGTCCTCGAGCTCACCGGGCGGGATCTTGCAGGCGCAGCCGCCCCCGTGGGCGTATTGAGTCAATCGGTACGTCACGGCGTCCATGGTGCCCGCGCGCCGAAGGCTGCGACAATTGGCGCCATGGCTCAAGGAGGCGTGTCCGGTCTGGTGACCGGCGCGGTCTTCAAAACCGTCGAACGGCAGTCGCTGTCGTTGGCGGGTTCAATTCCCGTCCGCCTCCGCCATGTTCTTTCGGGTCCGCGATGACCGATCCGCGCCGACGGGTGCCCGGCACCGACACGCTGCTCGCCGATCCGCGGCTGGCCGCGGCGCAACGAGTGCTGGGCCGCGCGCTGGTGAAGTCGGTGATCGCCACGGCGCAGCGGCGGGCCCGCGCGGGCGAGATCGCACCCGAGCAGGTCGCCGAGCACGCGATCGCCGCGCTGCCCGCCACCGCCTCGAGCCTGCGGCCGGTCATCAACGCCACCGGCGTGGTGGTGCACACCAATCTGGGCCGCGCGCCGCTGTCGCGGGCCGCGCTGGACGCGGTGGTCGCCGCCGGCGGGGCCACCGATGTCGAGTTCGACCTGGCGACGGGCCGGCGCGCGCGCCGGGGCCGGGGCGCGCTGGCCGCGCTGGCCGCCGCGGTCCCGACCGCCGGCGGCGTGCACGTCGTCAACAACAACGCCGCCGCGCTGCTGTTGACCGCCATGACGCTGGCCCCCGGCAAGGAGATCGTGCTCAGCCGCGGCGAACTGGTGGAAATCGGTGACGGCTTCCGCATCCCCGAGCTGCTGGAATCCACCGGGTCGCGGCTGCGCGAGGTAGGCACCACCAACCGCACCAGCCTGCGCGACTACGCCGAGGCGCTGGGCCCGCAGACCGGTTTCGTGCTCAAGGTGCATCCGTCCAACTTCCACGTCACCGGGTTCACCTCGGCCGTGGACGTCGCGACGCTGGCGCCGGAACTGCGCAAGCTCGACGTGCCGCTGGTGGTCGACATCGGCTCGGGCCTGTTGTCGCCGCACCCGGTGTTGCCCGACGAGCCGGACGCGACGTCGATGCTGGCCGACGGCGCCGACCTGGTGACCGCGAGCGGGGACAAACTGCTCGGCGGGCCGCAGGCCGGGTTGCTCTTCGGCCGCTCCGAGCTGACCGAGCGGATTCGCCGCCATCCCGCCGCGCGCGCCCTGCGGGTGGACAAGCTGACGCTGGCCGCGCTGGAAGCGACGCTGCTCGGGCCGCCCCCGCCGGTGGCCCAGTCGCTGGCCGCCGACGTCGACCGGCTGCGCGCAAGGGCCGAGGCGCTGGCCGCCGGGCTGGCAGGGGCGGCGGCGGTGGACTGCGTCGCGGCCGTCGGCGGTGGCGGGGCGCCCGGGGTCGAATTGCCCAGCGCCGCGGTCAGTTTGCCCGAGTCCTACGCGGCCGCGCTCCGGCTCGGCACCCCGCCCGTGGTGGGCCGCCTGGAGGGCGGCCGGTGTCTGCTCGACCTGCGCACGGTGGCACCCGAGGACGACGAGCTGCTGGCCGCGGCGGTACGGGCGTGTTCGTCTTAGCCACCGCCGGACACGTCGATCACGGCAAATCGACTCTGCTGCAACGGATTACCGGGATGTGGCCGGATCGCCTGGCCGAAGAGCAGCGCCGTGGCCTGACCATCGATCTGGGCTTCGCGTGGACCGAGCTGGACGGGCGCCAGCTCGCGTTCGTCGACGTGCCGGGCCACGAGCGGTTCGTGGCCAACATGCTGGCCGGCCTGGGGCCAGTCCCCTTGAACGGCGGAGTGGTGTTCGTCGTCGCGGCCACCGAGGGGTGGATGCCGCAGTCGGAGGAACATCTGGCGGCGCTGGACGCGCTCGGCGTCCGCCACGGGCTGCTGGTGATCAGCAAGGCCGACCTCGCCGATCCGGGCCCGGCCGCCACCCAGGCGTCCGAACGGCTTGCCGCCACCTCGCTCGCCGGTGCTCCCGTGGCTATCGGCACCGACCTGGGCCGGGTGCGCGCCGAACTGGTGGCGCTGACCGACCGGCTGCCCGCCCCGGACCCCGCGGCCGACGTGCGGCTGTGGGTGGACCGCAGCTTCACGGTCCGGGGTGCCGGGACGGTCGTCACCGGCACGCTGGCCGCCGGCACGGTGCGGGTGGGCGACGAACTCGAGCACGCCGGGCGCCGCGTCACCGTCCGCGGGCTGCAATCGTTGGGCCGCAACCATTCCGAGGTCGGCGCGGTGGCCCGGGTCGCGCTGAATCTGCGCGGCGTCGACCGGCACGACATCGGTCGCGGGGACACCGTGCGCACGCCGAGCGCCTGGCTGGACACCGCAGAGATCGACGTGGCCC
The DNA here is from genome assembly GCF_001672995.1 of Mycobacterium sp. 1482292.6. NCBI lineage: Bacteria > Bacillati > Actinomycetota > Actinomycetes > Mycobacteriales > Mycobacteriaceae > Mycobacterium > Mycobacterium sp. 1482292.6. Next base: position 9,314 of record NZ_LZKV01000121.1, read on the forward strand.
TGCGATCGGCGGACTCGCTGGGCCGCCAGCTCATGCTCCATGTCGGGTCGGCGGCCGTGCCGGTGCAGGTTCGCCGGCTGGGGCCGGCCGCGGCGCGCCTGCGGCTGGCCAGGCCGCTGCCGTTGCGGGTGGGCGACATCGGGTTGCTCCGCGACCCCGGACAGCACCGGATCGCGGCGGGCATCGGGGTGCTCGACGTCCGCCCTCCCGCGCTGCGGCGGCGCGGCGCGGCGCGGGTTCGCGCCGCAGAACTGGCCACCGGCCAGGTCCGCGCCCCCGACGTCGCGCGCGCGGCCGACCTGCGCGCCATGGGTCTGCCGCCGCGCGGGCAGCGGGTGAGCGACTGGGTGGTGGACCCGCAGTGGTGGGCGGCGCGGCGCGAGGACGCCACCGCGGCGGTGCGGCGCTGGGTGGGCGAGCACGACATCGCGGCGGGCATGCCGCTCGAGACGTTGCGGCAGCAGGTCGGGTTGCCCGCCGCCGAATTGCTGCCGAAGTTGCTGGACGGCACGGGTCTCGAGGTGGCCGACGGGTTGGTCCGCCCGCCCGCGTCGGGCCTGCCGGCCCGCGTCGACAAGGCCGTGCGCACGGTCGAGGACTGGCTGGCCGCCGAGCCGTTCCGGGCGCCCGAGGCCGACGAGCTCGCCGAGCTGAACCTGGGTCCTCGCGAGCTGGCCGCGGCGGTGCGGGCCGGGCGGCTGACGCGGATCGCCGACGGGGTGGTGCTGGGGCCCGACGCACTGGACCGGGCCGCCACCGTGCTGAGGGGGCTGCCGCAACCGTTCACCGTCAGCGAGGCGCGCCGGGCGCTGGGCACCACCCGGCGGGTGGCGGTGCCGCTGCTGGAACACCTCGACGCCCGGCGCGCGACGCGCCGCGGCGATGACGGAACCCGGGTGGTGCTCTGACCCGGTTGGCTACAGCCGCTCTTTGACAGCGGCCGAGAGGCGGGCGCCGTCGGCCTTGCCGGCGGCGATCGCGGTGGCGGCCTTCATCACCATGCCCATCTGCTTCATCCCGGGGCGTTCGCCGATCTCCTCGGCGACCTGCGCGATCGCGGTGTCCGCGACGTCGGCCACCTCGGCCTCGGTGAGCGGGGTGGGCAGGTACTCGTCGATGATCCGGCCCTCGGCGTGCTCGTTGGCGGCGAGCTCCCCGCGGCCGTTCTGGGTGTAGATCTCCGCGGATTCGCTCCGCTTGCGGGATTCCTTGGCCAGGACCTTGATGACCTCTTCGTCGGTGAGGTCTCTGGCCTCCTTACCGGAGACCTCCTCGGTCTGGATCGCGGCTAACAGCATGCGCAGGGTGGCCGTTCGCAACTTGTCCTGGGCCTTCATCGCCGCGGTCAAGTCCGACCGGATCCGGGATTTGAGTTCCGCCATGTCTGCGACGCTACGCGCCGGGTGGGGGGTCGACGTTGTGAAATGCCCCGGCCGCCGACAGGATGGAGCCCATGACGAACGACGCGCCCGGCTGTAAAGGCCGCGGGGTTCGGTGAGCGCGCCGCCGCCTGGTAATCCGGTTGGTCCGCCACCGGCATACGGCCCACCACCTCAATACGGTCCGCCGCCATACGGCCCGCCGCCGGGATACGGCCCGCCGACATACGGCCCGCCCGACGATGACGGTGAGCATGCCCGACAGCAGCATGCCGCCCAGCCAGCCGACCAGGATGCCGCCACCCACCGAGGCCGTCCACGCGCCCAGCACCCCCGAGCTCAGTTCGCCGGGCGCATCGCTGCCGAACCTGTCGGCGGCGGCCAGCGGGCCGAAGAACGCGACCTTGGTGATGATCTGCATGATGACCACGACGATGGCGGTCAGCCCCAACGTCGCTTTGGGGTTCGCTCGGACATAGCCGACCGCGCCGTTGAAGATGTCGCCGAGGGTGAGCGGGCGCAGCGGGATGATCCCGGGTTTGACGGCTCCGTAGCCCGACGGCGGGCCGAACGGTGGCGGCATCCTGGTCGGCTGGCTGGGCGGCATGCTGCTGTCGGGCATGCTCACCGTCATCGTCGGGCGGGTGAC
>NZ_LZKV01000122.1:0-8514 GCF_001672995.1 Mycobacterium sp. 1482292.6
CCGCCCACCGTGCGCCCCGCGCCCGCGCCGACCGCGGTGATGGCCATCGCGTCGGGCTTCAGGCCGTTGCGGCGCAGGCTCTCCTGCAGCCCGCGACCGAACTCCGCCGCCGAGGCCGGCCGCTCGGCCAAGTCGACCGCCATCGCCGTCTCGATCGCCGCACACACCGCGTCGGGGATCCCGCCGGGACGCAGGTCCGGGACCCGCGTGTTGTTGATCCGCGTGTAGTGCGCGAGCAAGTCTTCGCTGCCGCGGCGCTCATAGGCGGGGTTGCCGGCGATGAGCGAATACAGGGTGGCGCCAAGCGAATAGACGTCGCTGCCGACCGTCGCAGGATCGCCCGCCATCACCTCGGGCGCGAGGTAATCGATTGTGCCGGAGAACAATCCGGCCGCCGTCTCATATCCGCCGGCGATGTGGGCGGTCCCGAAGTCGGTCAGTTGCGGTTCGCCGTAGTCGTTGACGAGCACGTTCGCGGGCTTGATGTCGCGATGCAGCGTGCCGCTCAGGTGTGCGGTTTCCAGTGCGCCGCAGAGCTTTACGCCGATCCGCACGGCTTCCGGCCAGGCGATGGGGCCCTCGCGCTGCACCCGCAGGCCCAGCGAGCCCGCGGGGCAGTACGACATGACGATGTAGGGGCGGCCGCTCGCGGTCAGGCCGACCCGCAAAATGTTGACGATGTTCGGGTGCCCCGAGAGCCCGCCCATGGCGTAGCCCTCGCGCAGAAACCGTTCACGGCCGGCGTCGTCGATGAAGGTCGGCAGCACCTTGATCGCCACATTGCGCCCGAGCGCTGTCTCGCGACAGCAATAGACCACCCCGGCGGCGCCCCGAGCGATCTGGCGGGCGTTGTCGAACCCGGCAGCGGCTAACTCCGCCACGACCTCGCTCGCTCCCGACGCCGGGGCGCGAGCCTTGGGTTTTTCAGCCATTACCTGGCCCCAACTTCCCAGGCGATTGATCAATCGGGGTCAAGCGTAGCGAACATCGGATCGCCGTCAGTGCGGTTCCGGCGACAATCCTGGCCGCTAACCCGGTTGGCTCGTGCGTTGTCGCCGCGCTTCGCCCGCGGTCTCAACGTCGATGCCGTCGGGGCCCCGGCTCTGCAGATGCTGGCCGGTCTGGTACCGCAACCGACTGACGATTGCACGCACGCAGCACCCGCTGACTGTCTGCGCCGCTACCGGTAAAGCCGCAGGCTGGTTGGCGTCCGCGGTCTCGGCGACGCTGATCACGAGGACAGCAAGGGGGTTTCTCGAGGCGTCCGGCGATTCGGCCACCCGCACAGGTTGCATTGCGGTGGCGGTCGTTTCGGAAGTCACGCGGGACGCCTGCAACCCCGTGCATGACTAACGGTCGAGGATCAAATGGACTTTGGTATTTCCACGTTCGTAACCGACAACAGCATCGACACGGTGTCGCTCGCTCGCGCGATCGAAGACCGGCACTTCACTTCGCTGATGGTGGCCGAGCACACCCATATACCGGCCTGCCGGCAGTCGCCATATCCACTCGGCGGCGATTTGCCCCCCGAGTTTTACCGGACGCTCGATCCCTTCGTCACACTGGCCGCTGCCGCGGCGACGACGTCGAGAATCGAACTGTTCACCGGTATCGCGCTGTTGGTCCAACGCGATCCGATCATCGTGGCAAAAGAGGCCGCGAGCATCGATTTGATATCGAACGGCCGGTTCGCCTTGGGCGTGGGCGCAGGCTGGAATCTCGAGGAACTGCGCGACCATGGCACCGACCCGAAGACGCGCGGTGCGCTGCTCGACGAGCGGATCGAGGCCGTCAAGGCGCTGTGGAGCGACGAACCCGCCGAATACCACGGCACGTATGTCAATTTCGACGCGTCCTACATCCGGCCCAAGCCGGTCCGGCAACCGCATCCTCCGGTCTTCATCGGCGGCAACTCCGCGGCAGCGGTGAAACGGGTGATCCGGCACAACGCGGGATGGCTAGCCGTCCCAACGCCGGCGGAGGCCTTGATCATGCGGACCAACGAAATGCGTGACGGTGCGGGCTACGACGTCCCGCTGGCGATGTTCGGCGCGCCCGTCGACCCCGACTATTGGGCCGTGGCCGACAAGCTGGGGTTCGGCCAGGTGGCGCTCCTGTTACCCACGGTGCCGACCGACGAGTCACTTCGACTGCTCGATGACTACGCCGCCAAGGTTGAGCAATACCGTGGCTAGGGCTTCGATGCCGGGGAACTCGCCTGCTGCCCGAATCGCGCGCCGCTACCCAAAGCTTTCGACGCGACAAATCTTGGCAACCGAAATCCCAAAGGAGCGAACATGACCCGAACCGACGACGATAGCTGGGGCTTGAAAACCAGCGTGGGAGCCACGGCCACGATGGTGGCCGCGGCGCGGGCCGTCGCCAGCAAGAGCCCCAACCCGCTGATCAACGACCCGTTCGCCGAGGATTTGGTTCGGGCAGTCGGAATCAAGCTTTTTACCCAGATAGTCGACGGACTGGTCTCGTTTTCGGAGATCGGGGCGGGCTGGCTTCCGGCGTATTTCGGTCTTCGCAGTAGGGCCTTCGATGACTTCGCCACCCAGGCGTGCTTCCTGGGTCTTCGACAGGCGGTGATTTTGGCATCCGGATTGGACAGCCGCGCGTACCGATTGGACTGGCCGTCGGGGATATCCATCTATGAAGTGGATCAACCCGAAGTCATCGGCTGGAAGCGAGATATCCTGGCGAAGCTGGGCTGCGCGCCGGCGACGCACCACCGTTGCGTGGGCGTCGATCTCCGACGTGACTGGGCGAAAGCATTGCTGCAAGCGGGGTTTGACGACTCTAAGCCGACAGCATGGATTGTGGAAGGTCTCCTGGTCGGCTATCTGCCACCCCGGGCGCACGACGAAATACTCGATGCGATCACGGGATTGAGCGCCCCGGGCAGCCGGATAGTGGCCGACCACACCGACATCCGTCGTCCCGATCTGATCAATGAATTTCTCAGCGAGTTCCATGACCAGTGGTGCCAGCGTGACCCCAGCCTCAATTTGCGAGGACTGACCTTTTCGGGGCCCCGGCAAGATCCCGCGGTGTATCTGGCGGAGCGTGGCTGGGTAACACACAACGCGAACGTGACCGACCTCTTGCGCGCCGCTGGGCGATCTCCGTCCGCGGCGGGTGAATTTCCCGCGTCTTCAGAATTCATGCTGTTTCTGAACGGGGTCCGTAACTAGACGGCCCGCCGACTGCATGCGGAGCCGATCGTCAGTGGATGCGTGCGCTGCCGCCGAGGCCGATCTCGAGCACGCTTCCGGTGATCACTCCCGGGTCGGTGACCAGGTACACCACGCCGCGGCTGACGTCCTCGGGCTGTAGCCAGGGTTGCGGTATCGGGTTGGCTTTGGTCATCCGGCGCACGAGGTCGTCGGGGACGTCGTCGCTTCCGGTGGGTTGCACCATCGGCGTCTGGGTGGTGGTGGGGCAGACGACGTTGATCGTGATGCCCTCCTTGGCGACCTCGAGGGCGGCGGACTTCGCCAGGCCGATGACGCCCCACTTGGTGGCGTTGTAGGCGGCCAGCTCGGGGATGCCCATGCGGCCGCCCATCGAGGAGGTGACGACGATCCTGCCGAACCGCTGCTGGCGCATCACCGGGATCGCGGCGCGCAGGGTGTGAAAGGCGCCGGTCAGGTTGGTGTCGATCAGCTGTTGCCACACCACGTCGCTGACGTCTTCCAGCACCCCGGTGCTGACGATTCCGGCGTTGGCCACCACGATGTCGAGGCTGCCTAGGTCGGCGACCGTCTGGGTGATCGCGGCGTTGACCGCGGCCGCGTCGCGCACGTCCAAGGTGATCGGCACGCAACGCCGGCCCAGTTCCTCGACGAGCTTGGTCGTTTCCCGTAGGTCGTCCTCGGTGCCCAGGGGATAGGTCAGGTCCGTCATCGCCTGCGGGGCATCGGCGACGACGATGTCGGCTCCTTCGGCGGCCAGGGCCAGCGCATGCGAGCGGCCCTGTCCTCGAGCTCCGCCGGTGATAAAAGCCACGCGTCCGTCCAAAGCACCCATGGCGGTAAAGCTACCAGCGGGTTACGCGCTTGCCGGCGCGCCGGGTGGCGTTATGAAACCGATTGCTGTGGGCGAGGTTTCGGCGCTATGCTGCCCGGCCGCTCGGCGTTCTTTCTCCATCGCGCATCCGCTACAGATGGAGCGTGCGTGCTATATATTTCGATCATTCGAGTCCACGCTCGAGATGATAGAAATATTAATCATCAGGCGTCTGGGGTCCAATGATAAAAATATTGATCATCCGGGCATATCCGCCGTATGATTAAAATATGCATCATCAAGTACCGTTGGTATACGACACCATCGAATTCGGCGAACACGTCCGGCGCGCGCGCCAGGACAGGGGCTTCAACCAGGATGAGCTCGCCAACCGCATCGGAGTCAATCGTATGACCATCTCCCGTCTCGAACGGGGAGAATCTGTCAGCGTCGATATAGCCCTGCGCGCGCTTTCGGAGTGCGGCATGGCGCTGGCGCTAGTGCCGAAGTTTTCCCGAATGACGACAATCGATGGCGCGCAAAGCGCTTGACGTCTGGCTGTACGGCGTCCACGTCGCACGGCTGAGCGAGCCGCGCCGCTTCCGTCTGCGTTTGGAGTTCACCGAGGAAGCGCTCGACAACTTCGGCGAGGGGAGTCGAGTCCTGTCCTTGGCGTTACCCATCTTGCGAAAACCTGTCCAGGACCGGGACGGCAAGTTGCAGGTCTCGGCCTTCATCGAAGGCCTTTTGCCAGAAGGCAACCTGCGTCGCCACATCGCCACCGAGGCTGGTGTGCCAGTCAACGACACGATGACGCTATTGGAACGGTTGGGCGCGGAATGTGCGGGTGCGGTCCAGATTCTCACCGAAGGAGCGAAACCCGGTGCCGGCCGGGTCCGCCGATTGACGAAGCAGGAGGTCGACACTCTGATCGCGGACCTGCCGACCTACCACCTACCCGAGGGCACCACGCCACAGGCATCGCTCGCCGGTATTCAGGACAAAGTGCTCTTGGTAGCTCTTCCCAACGGCGAATGGGGTTGGCCTGAAGCAGGTGCGGCTTCGACGCACATCATCAAACCCGAGCCGCTCGGCGGCGCCGTGAAGCTTCTCATTCAGACGGAAGATTGGGCGCTACGAGTGGCGCGCGGCGCAGGCATCGATGCCGCAGAGCCGCGAATAGAGCGCTTCGGTGGACGCACGGCCATTGTCGTGGTCCGCTATGACCGAGGCCCTGACGGCACTCGGCTGCATCAAGAAGATTTCTGTCAGGCGCTAGGTCTCGATCCCGCGGCCAAATACGAGAGCACCAGCGAAGCAACTCGTTTGGGCTCGAGGCTACGACGCGTGGCACGCGCGGCCGCACCGAGGGCATTGGATCCTGACGGCTTTCGATTGGCGTTGCTGCAGGCAGTCACGTTTAACGTCGTCATTGGCAATAGTGACGCGCACTCAAAAAACTACTCAGTGATGATCGGCCGTGATGGCAGTGTGTCCCTGGCACCGATCTACGACGTCGCGCCGGTCATGTACCTGGATCCCGCATTCAAGGGCACCGGACATGTGATCAACGGGAAGACGGGTATTGACGGCATCGACGTCGATGATCTGACGGCCGAAGCGGTTTCCTGGGGCATGGGACAGCGACGAGCACGTGCGGCCGTACGGTCATGCATGGAGCGGATATACAGCTCAATCGAGCGCATCGCACTTCCCCCGGGAGCCGAGTCGGTCAAGGCGAACCTTGACCAGTTGTGGATCCAACGCTCTTGGGGCACAGCGTCTTTGAAATCCGGGCGCTCCGACTCGGCCTGGAGCGCCAGCAGCCCGTAGAGGTGCCGTGTTTCGGTACGCCCCCTCCGCATCCAGGGCGAGTCCGAGGTCGACAAAGTGTCTGAGGCGCATGGGCGCTTACGCGTGCTGAGACCAACATGTCGCGCGGGGGCCGGCCGTTCAGATGGATCACCGTGACGCTGACACGGCGTCGTCATCGCGCCGCATCGCCGCGGGTAAACGTGGAGCCGATGACGGGAATCGAACCCGCGTATTCAGCTTGGGAAGCTGATGTTCTGCCATTGAACTACATCGGCACTTCTCGCCAAGGAAGGCTAGCACCCGACGGGAGCCGTCGAGGTCAGGACCGCTCATCGACTACGGCGCTGCGGCCGCCGCCGCGCGCTGTCGCACCGAAGCGGAGTTATTCCTTTCACAAATTCACATTCGCATATTTATTATTCCGTTATTGCGCCGTAATGTGCTCGGGGTGGGTCGGCACAGGTTAGCCAGGAAGCGACGTAAACCGTCGGTGGCCCTGGCTGCGGTGCTCGCCCCCGCGGCCGTGTTCTTCGCGGTGTCCTCGGACGTCACCCCAATTGCGCCGCATGTCGAGGCCAAGCCCGTTATCAGCGAACCCGCCCCGTGCTGCGCGCAAATCGTGACCGTGGCGTCCAATCGCCTCCTCACCGGCGTAGGCGATGCCGAGCCCGCCGCGGCGTCGCGGTATCACACCCGGGCCCCGCTGCTGACCGCCGACGTCGCTCCCGAACGCGGCCTGCAGGTCCGGACGATCCTGGTCGCCCGCAGCATCACCGCCGACTTTCCCCAGATCCACGAGATGGGGGGAGTGCGCCCGGATCCGTTGCCGTGGCACCCCCTGGGGCTGGCGCTCGACGTGATGATTCCCGACCCGGAATCGGCGGAGGGTATCGCGCTGGGCAACGCGATCGTCGCCTACGTGCTGCAGAACGCCAACCGCTTCGGCATCCAGGACGCGATCTGGCGCGGCGTCTACTACACGCCCGGCGGAGCGCAGCCGAGCCGGCTCGGCCACTATGACCACGTGCACGTCACGACCACCGGCGGCGGATATCCGACCGGCGGCGAGGTCTATCTCCGCTGAACGCGTCCCCCGGAGGCTAGGCTCGTCGCGTGCTGCTCTCCGATCGCGACCTCAGGGCCGAAATCAGCGCCGGGCGGTTGGGCATCGAACCGCTGGACGACGCCCTGGTGCAGCCGTCGAGCATCGATGTGCGACTTGACTGCATGTTCCGGGTGTTCAACAACACCCGCTACACCCACATCGACCCGGCCAAGCAACAGGACGAGCTGACCACCTTGGTCGAACCCGTCGCCGGCGAGCCGTTCGTCCTGCACCCCGGGGAGTTCGTGCTGGGCTCGACGCTGGAACTCATCACCCTGCCCGACGACCTCGCCGGCCGCCTGGAGGGCAAGTCGTCGCTGGGCCGCCTCGGCCTGCTCACACACTCGACGGCCGGGTTCATCGACCCGGGCTTCAGCGGTCACATCACGCTGGAGCTGTCCAACGTGGCCAACCTGCCGATCACGCTGTGGCCGGGCATGAAGATCGGTCAGCTGTGCATTCTGCGGTTGACCAGTCCCGCCGAACATCCTTACGGCAGTACGCAAGTAGGTTCGAAGTACCAGGGCCAGCGGGGACCCACCCCGTCGCGGTCCTATCAGAACTTCATAAGGACTACATAGGTTCGCAGCGGCCCTCCCGCACCCCTGCTGGGCGATACTTAGTTAGCCATTGGTTTTTCCTCCGCCTGGCCGTGGCTCATCGTGCAATACCTTTGGAGGGGTTTGTATTGGATATCGTGCTCGGGGTGTCGATGGCACCGTCATCGATCCAGATGGTCGTCCTGGAAGGCGAATACGCCGACGGCGCAACCGTAGAAGAGGACGTGTTCGACGTCGCCGACGTCGACGATGCGGCCACCGCGACCGGGCCCGACCAAGTGATCTCGGCCATCTTGGGCACCCGTGAGGGCGCGGCCGACGCCGGCATGGAACTGTCGTCGATCGGCGTGACGTGGACGGATCAACTCGAAGCCGCGGCGCTGCGCGACGCGCTGACCGCCCACCGGATCGACAACGTCATGCTGGTGTCGGTGTTTTTGGCCGCGGCGGCGTTGGCGCAAAACGTGGGCGGGGCAATGGGTTACGAGCGCACCGCCGTGCTGCTGGTGGAACCCGATACCGCGACGCTGGCGGTCGTCGAGACCTCCGACGGCTCCATCCCCGACGTCTATAAGCAACAGATCCACGCCCAGTCCTACGGCGATGCCGCCGAGCAACTCAGCGCGATGGTCGCCGGGATGGAGAAGCTGGAACTGCTGCCCGGCGGCCTGTTGCTGGTCGGCTCGGGTATCGACGTCGGGCCGCTGAAGCCGGTGTTGCAGTCGACGACCTTCCTCGACGTGAGTGTGGCCGAGGAACCGGAGACCGCGCTGGCCCGCGGGGCCGCGCTGGCGTCGGCGAACGCGCCGCTGTTTGCCTCGTCGACCGCCGCGCTGTAGGCGAGGTCGTCGTCGCCGGGTTCCGAGCCGAGCGGGACATAGAGGTACTCGGGAAGCGAGTACTGGTCGACCGAGCCCGTGCCGGGATCCTGCGCATATGCCAGCGCGGCGGTCGACGAGGCAAACAGCGGCGCGTTCGCCGACGCCAGCGCGGCCCCGCGGGCCAGCGCGGGGCCGG
>NZ_LZKV01000123.1:0-581 GCF_001672995.1 Mycobacterium sp. 1482292.6
TCCCAACCCGCAGCCGGATCCGGCAGCCCCTCGATCAGCGGCGCCACGGCCAGAAGATTCAAATCGCCGCGCCGGTTACCCAAATCGCGGATCAGCCCGGTAACGGCGTGTTGCAACACATCAACGGTCTGCTCGGGCGTAGATGGCCGCGGCTCGCTGCTTGCCCACGAGTTAGCGCTCCCGACATCCAACTGCGTCCAGCGGACACGCGGAATCAACTTGAGCGCGGGGCCAACAAACCCAGCACCTTCCATGGCCGTTTTGAACGCGTACGGGCCGGTGCGCTCCATGACCGACCGACGACGCACGTGGCCACTCGCGCTCCGGACATATAAGGCGGATTGGATCTGTCGGGTGTTCGGCAAGCGCCACTCGTCCGGGTCCAATTCGTCTTGTCGCAGGCCGTAGTTGGACTCAAGCGTTTTCAGGTAAAGATCAATGACGGGGTGGTTACGCGCCGAGACAAAAGCGGAATTCACCATTGATGGATCCTGCACGTCGTGTATGGCGAAACCCGGCGCTTGCAACAGATCCCGCAACCCATGCAGGTCACGAGCGGGATTGTCGCCGTCGGTGTAAAT
>NZ_LZKV01000124.1:0-1342 GCF_001672995.1 Mycobacterium sp. 1482292.6
GCACGTGCCCCGGGCCGCCGGTGCTGATCCGTTCGGTCGGCCGCTCGGTGGGGGGCTGGCCGAAGGGCCCCTGGTTGGAGGGACGGGCCCACTTCGACGGGTCCGGGTTCGGTGGTCCTTGTGGGTTCGTCACCCGACCGATTCTGCCCTATCAACCTGAGCAAAGTCCGAGCGGTTGTGCAGGACCGCGATGCTCTTGCGGGCCTCGGCGACCCGGTCGACGTCGATGTCGGCCACCACCAGCTGCGGTTGCGAGCCGGCCGAGGCGACGACGTCACCGAAGGGGGAGACCACCAGGCTGCCGCCGACGCCGGTCGGTGCCCCCGAACCGGATCCGTGGGCGTCACCAGGATCGGCCTGGCCGGCCGCCGCGATGTAGCTCATCGAATCGAGCGCGCGGGCGCGGGCCAGCAGCGTCCACTGGTCGAGTTTGCCGGGACCCGCGCCCCAGGACGCGCCGACGGCGATCACCTGGGCGCCGCGGCGGGCCAGTTCGGTGTACAGCGCCGGAAACCGAATGTCGTAGCAGACGGTCAGCCCGACGTGGATGCCGTCGACCGTGATCACCACCGGGTCGTGTCCCGGCGCGACCGTGCGCGATTCGGTGAAACCGAAGGCGTCGTAGAGGTGGATCTTGTCGTAGTGGGTGTCCGGCCGGCCGGGGTCGTCGGCGCCGGCCGCGAGGAGCGTGTTCTTCACCCGCCCATCGCCGGACGGGGTGAACATGCCGGCGACGACGGCGATGCCGGTGTCGGCCGCGATGCGCCGCACCCCGTCGGCCCAGGGCCCGTCGACCGGCTCGGCGATCGGCCCCAGCGGCACTCCGAACCGGCACATGGTCGCCTCGGGGAACACCACCAGCTTCGCGCCCGCGTCGGCGGCCCGGCGGCTGTATTCGTCCACCAGCTGCAGGTTTGCTGCCGGGTCGGTGCCGCTGAGGATCTGCGCCAAGGCGATTCGCATGAGCGCCAGCTTAGGCCCGGCGACGATGCGCGCCGCTACGGCGGCGGGCGGAGGAGCTGGGCAATGCAGCTTAGGCCCGGCGACGATGCGCGCCGCTACGGCGGCGGGCGGAGGAGCTGGGCAATGCAGCTTGGGCGTGGTCGGGACCGAAGGCTCAGGCCGTTTTGGCGATCCACTCCGTGGTGAAGCGCTGCTCGGCGGCGACCAGTTCGGCCAGCCGGGTGCCGATGATGTTCTCCAACTTGCCGCCGATGATCGGGACGCGCACCTGGACGGTGGCGCGGAACGTCAGCCGGGCACCGCCGGTCTCTTCGATGGGCTCCAGGACGGCGGTGCCGGCGAGGTTCACCGGCGCATCCACGATCGATCCCACCACCGA